>JAFAUY010000190.1 GCA_019243005.1 Verrucomicrobiota bacterium
GCGCGCCAGTTGCGGGAAAAGCCGGAGATGAAACGAACGTACCTGGTGGCCGTCACCGGATGGAGCCAGTCGAAGGACCGCCAAAAATCGAAGGAAACGGGATTTGACCGCCACCTGGTCAAACCCGTCAACGTCTCTCTGTTGGCACAACTGCTGGCAGAGGTCGAGGAACGGGGAACGGGGAACGGGTAACGGGTGCGATTGTGGGGGCAGGCGGCTGATGACAAGCCTGAGGTTAAGTTACTCTTCCCGCCGTGGCCGCCGTGTTCCGCTGTGGCGCCGTGTGACTCTTTTCTTCGCCGTGCCCGTGGTGTGACGCTGTGACCGCCGCGGACCCGCTCACTCCCGTTGGACGGACTCGAGTTCGGCGTAGACGTAGCCGATAAAAATGTCAGCTTCCACGCGGAGCGGAACCCGCAGCTCATCGTCGGAGAGCCAGGCGCGGCCACTTTTGAACTTTTTATGCTCTTTGAGCTGCAGGCTTTTTTTGTCGATCCGTTTAAGCTGGAGGTCAAGTTTGATGGCCGGCTGCTCCTCTCCGGCCACCCGGATTGGTTCACGCCCGAGCACCGTGACCGTAGCCAGGTAAGGTGCGTTTGAGGGCCAGACGATAAACGTTTCTTTCTGACCTGTCTGTAACGGCGTACTGCGCAACCAGAGGACCGCGCTTTGAATGTCGAACACCGGTGTGAGGTCGAAGGTGTTTGGTTTCGGGGGGCTTTTCTCGGGGGTAACCTCGCGCAGCGCGACCAGGTGATCCGGTTTATAGTCGACGTTGGTGCGAACCGTTTCCGCCCGGTAGCGTTCTTCCTGGAAAAGGTGCAACGGGTGCAGGGTGGCGCGATCGGTGGTGCTGCGGTGGATCACATCCAGCCGGAACAGCGTTCGGGGAAAACCATAGGTGCCGCCGGTGGCATCGGATTGGTACACGCCGTGCCCGACCTGAAAATGAACCTCGGCCCGGGCGGCCGGAAAACCGCTCCACCCGAAGCGGAACACCATGCGCAGGGGGGGAGGAGGCGTGAAACTGCCGGGTGGGCGGCGAGAGGTCAGATTCTGGAACCACTCCGGCTTCGTCTCCGCCCCCTTCACCGCCCCTGTGATCAATCCGGCACAGATGAGCGCAACGGCCAGTTTGATCACGGGATAATCCTCTCCGCAGCCGAATTTTGAATCCAACCGACCACCCCAGCTTGTGAACGGCATTCGATCCACTCGCCGCGCTCCTTCAGGATCGCGACCTGCTGGCCCTCACCGACCGTCTCGGCGATGCGTGCGCTGCGCGCCGGCCCGATCTTGAGGTCGACTGATCCGGGCAGAATGATCGCGCCTTGCGGGTCTTTGTCACCGCGGCCGATCCAGAGCGTCAGCCCAAAGCTCAGGATGAAAGTGATGCCTGCCAGCAGGACGACAACCTGGACGAAGTCGCGCACCCGGCCACGGGCGCCCCACCAGATCACGATGCCGAAGATGGCGATCCAGAGCGCAACGGTATCGATCCACGGGTAAAAATCGGCGTAGCGGTTCAGCGCTTCGGATAATTCGGAAGGCGGATCCTGACCCGTTTGCTGCAGTGCGAAGCGCAGGTTGGCTTCCGCGTCGGCTGAGGTGGGGTCCAGGATCAGGGCGCGGCGATAATTAAGGACGGCGCGCCCGCGTTGGCCCAGCTTCCACCAGGCATTGCCCAGGTTATAGAAAATCGACGGGCTGTAGCTCCGGGCATACAAAAGCTGGAGGTAATCGCTCTTCGCCTCCTCGAATTTGCCGGCTTGATAGGCCTTATTGGCCGTCTCCCAGAGATCATCCGTGGATGCAGCCCTGGCCGTTGCACCGAAACAGAGCAGTACCATCAACGGCCACACCAACCGCAAGCCAGCCGCGTTGGTGGATGATGCCCGTGCGCCCGGGAGGTTCCGGATCCGGCGTTGCGTCAGGGCAGTGCTTCCCATTGGCGAATGGCTTCTTTGATCTTCCGGCGCTCTTCTTCCGACCAGGTGGCCCGGGGACCCGCGCTGAACGCAACCTCCTCGCGCTGGCGCAGCGCGTGTCTGAGACTCCACTTGAGTTCCTCCGGTGCATCGTTGCGGTCGAGGAGGTAATCGGCCTGCTGGTGGGGACCGCGACCCCGGGCGCGGATCAGCGCCCGAAGCTCGATGAGACGTTTGGCGGCGTCCAGGGCGGTTTTCGGGTCGGCGGCATTCAACTGGCGCAATCGTTGGTGCCTTTCGTACCGGTAACGCAGTTCGGGCCCGTACGACCCATAAAATTGCCTGGCCACGTTCAGCAGGAACCAGGCCAGGAAAACGATTGCCGGGATGAGCTGGCCGTACCAGAAAGCCGGACGGTCAAGAACCGATTGGAAAGAGCCGATCGGTAACGGCTTCGACTGGATCGTGCGCAACCCTCCGGTCCCGTCATCGCTACCCGGAGGTTTGTCGGCCGGTTCGCCGTTGCCGGCACTCACGGAGGGAGGAGCGTGGTTGATCGGTAGACCGGTAATCTCGACGGAAATGGGAGGCGCTTTGGCTTCGGCGTAGGTTTCCGCCACGGGATCGAAATAGCTTAGAACCACCTCGGGGCTTCGCGTCGTCACGGTCTCCGCCGTGAGCGGGAAATTGAACGTCTTCACGGCGCTGACCCCAACGTCATCCAGCAAAGTTATATCTTCGGATGGATGGTAGCTGTGCCAACCCTTGGTTTCGGTCAGGGTCGGCTCTTCCATCCGGTCGAAGTTGCCTAGGCCGCGCACTTCGACCCGCAACGTCACCGGATCACCGACCTTCGCGCGCCTCGGCTGAATGGAGGAGGCGACCGTAAACTGGCCGACGGCACCCGAGAAGTTGGGGGGGCGACCCGCGCTGGGAAGGGGTTTGATATCCAGCGTGGTGCCGTTGGTCTCCACCTTCACGTCTTTGCGAGGCCCGGAATCGAACAGGTCCGCAAATGGTGCCTGGTCGAAAAAGTCGTCAAAACCGTTCGGCCGACGGCGCGTAAGCGGCAGGTGCAGCAGAAATTCCTGGTAGGCCGAGTGCAGTTCCAGTTTGCCCGCTTTCACGCCGCTGATGGCGGTTTTATAAATCAGGACGCTGAATTCTTTACCGTTGATGACCTGCCGTTTTTCGATCGGTTCCGGGTAACGGCGGGTGACGAACCCATCGCCGTCGATGATGGGCAATTGCCCTTGCGGGTAGGGCTGAAAGGAGATGCGGTGATCAAAATAAAACCGCAATTCGATCGGGATCTGTTCGCCGACGTAAGCCGAGTCTTTGGGGACGATCAGTTCACCGAAAAAAGGCTGCTCGCTGCCGCCGGCGTTGCCCGTGCCGGCCTGCGTTACCTGCAATTCCAACTGCGGTGTCTGGTACGTCCGCCCGTCCACGATCACTGGCACCGAGGGAATCAGGAACGACCCGGTCCGGGTGGGGGTGACCACGTAGGTGAAGATGACGCTGGTGGTTGCCTGCAAATTGAAGTTCTGAACCTTGGTGGCCTGGCCCGCGAAGCTGATCGAAAGGCCGTCCACCCGAAAATTCGGCGGCTCTTTCGGGTGGCCGTTGGCCACCTCGATCTGCAGTTGGACGGGCTGGTTGACCTCAGTAACGGAATCTGACAGGTACGCCCGCAACGATGGCTGGGCTGAAGCAGTGACCGGCAGCATCGCCCATCCCGCAAACCAGCCCAGCAAACACCACCAAAACCAGCTCCAGCACCTCATTTTTTACCAATCTTTCGTTACCGCTCGGTCTCGCTTATGATGATTGAGGTCGACGCGATCCTCGTCACCTCGCAATGAATCCAGCAATCCGCGCGCCTCATCGGCGGACATGCGTCCCGGTTTATCTTCTCCCAGGCTGGGCGCCGGGGGGGTCTGGTCGTCGCCTTGTCCGCGTTCGCGCACATCGCCGTTTTTCTCGGCGGGCGTGGTATCCGGTTCGGGCTTGTCACCCTGGGCATCCGCTGGATCGTCTGTACCCGCACCCTGATCCGTATCCAGGTCATCGGGAGAAGAAGGTGAGGAAGGCTCGAGGGAGTCCCCGCCGTTGGCGTTAGGACGGCCGCGCTGGCGGCCGCTTTGTCCTTTGCGTCCGGGACGCTGGGCCCCGTTTTTCCGGGCCTGTTCCTGCCGTTTCTTTTGCTCTTCGGTTTCCTTGATCCGGCGTTTGAGGATCTCGAGATTCTTTCTTGCCGCCGCGTCGCTCGGGTCCAATTCGAGGGCCTGTTCGTATTGGTATTGCGCGTCGTAGTACCGGGTCAACTTGCCTTCCAGATCGTCCTGGGCGTCACCTTGTTTGAAAAGCGTGTTGCCGGCGTTGTAATACGCGTGCTGCCGGAGGGTCGGATCGGAGCTGTTCATCGCCTTGGCGTAGCTTTCGAAGGCTTGCTCGTATTTCCCGACCCGGTACCCCGCATCGCCTGCATTGTAATTCAGCAAGGGATCATCGGGCCGGCGCTGAAGTTCGTCCTGAAACGCCTCGAAAGCCCGTTGGTAATCGCCGTGTTGGTACAATTCCAGCGGCGTCGAGGCCATGACGACCAGCAACGTCGCCATGAGCAAGGCGAGCGCGGGAGCTGCGACGGGCAGTTTCCGCCGTCCCAGCGGGACCATCGCCGGGGAACGGGCAGGACGCCGGTTCGAAATCAGAGTAGACGCAAAGAGCAAAGCCAGCCCGAGGGCGAGCGGTATCTGGAAATGTTCGACCGGTACTCGGAACGCACGTTCATCGCCTCGGTGCTGGGTGATTCGTGCAAGGCCATCATTGACCAGGTGCCGCACGCCGTTCGAACCCAATCGGGTGTAAAATCCACCGGTAGCCTCGGCGATCGCGCGAAGGCCCTCTTCGTCGAGGCGACTCAACACCACGCGGCCATTCCGGTCGCGAAGGGGAAGACCGGACGGCAGGATGATGTTGGCACCTTCCGGTGTACCGACGCCGACGGTGAAGATCCGGATGCCTAGTTTGGCCGCTTCGCGAGCTGCGAGCAATCCGTCTCCCTCCAGTTCCTCGCCGTCCGTAATCAGGACCAGGGCGCGATAGCCGTGCTCGGTCTTGCCGAAGGCCTGCATGCAGGCGCGAATGGCCGATTCGAAGTCGGTGCCCCCGCGCTCGACGGTATTGGTATCGAAGCGGGCCAGGGTCGATCGAAGGGTGGTCTGGTCAGTCGTGAGCGGTGCCTCTAGCTGAGCCTCACCGGCGAAAGCAATCAATCCGATCCGATCCGTGGGTGAACTGCGGATAATGTCTTCAGCCGCCAGTTTGGCCCGGGTCAGCCGGTCAGGGCTGATGTCTGCGGAGAGCATGCTCCGTGAGCAATCGACGGCGATCAGGATATCCCGGCCCTGGCGGGTAACGGGCCGTTCGGTGTAACCCCACTGCGGCCGGGCAAGGGCGATGACCACCGCCGCCAAGCTCAGCAGGAGCAGGATGCGCTTCAGCCAGCGACGCGTCGCGGAGACATCTTCAACCAGCCGGTTTCTCAGCCGCGGTGCGACCAGCCGTTCCAGGCGCCGGCGCACGACAGCGTCCCCGCGCAACATGCACAGATACAAGACCGGCACCAGCAGCAGCGCTGTAAACCAGAGGGGTTCCGCAAAAGTCATGGAATCTGTCTCCAGATGGTTTCGCCGCAAGCCGAGCCACCGGCGACCAGGATGACGCCCAGGCCCGCGAACCAGGCAAACAGGTCCCGGTAGGTACGGTACTCCTGGACGGCGATCTCATGTTTCTCCAGACGGTCGATGTCACTGAAAATGTCGCTCAAGCCGCGGGTGTCGGTCGCCCGGTAGAATTTACCGCTGCCGATCCGGGCGATCTGGCGGCAGGCATCTTCCTGGAACGGCATGTACTCTTGGGTATAAAACTTGTTGCCGAACTGGTCGGTAGTCGGAAACGGCACGAGGCCGTTGGTGCCGGTACCGATCGTATAGATTTTTATGCCGATGGCGGCGGCGGCTTCCGCGGCGGTCAAGGGCGGCACCTTGCCGGCGTTATTGTCGCCGTCGGTAAGGAGGACGATGACGCGGCTTTTGACGTTGGGGTCGCGCAAGCGGTTAGCGCCCGCCACCAGCGCCGAGCCGATCGCGGTGCCGTCCTCAGTCAACCCGATCTGGATTCGTTTGAGGTTCGCAAGCAGCCAATCGTGATCCAACGTCAATGGGCTCACCATGTAAGGCCTGCCGGCAAACGCAATGATGCCGATGCGGTCGCTGGGCCGGCCCTGAATAAAACGTTCCGTGACCTGTTTGACCACGTCGATCCGGCTCGCGCGTTCACTGCCGATCTGGAAGTCTTCAGAAAGCATCGAGCGTGACACATCCAGTAAAAGCATGATGTCAATGCCGCTGGCGTGCACGCTCGAGGATTCCTCGCCGGCCTGGGGTCGAGCCAGGGCCAGGATTAGGACGCTGCAACCCAGCGCCATCAGGGCGGGCTGGATCCACAGCTGCGGGGAGCGCAGGGCGGCTGCCAATTCCAGGTGGCGTACGGGGGCGAAGCTGACCCCGGCCTGCCGGTGAAAATGACGGCGGTAAAACCACACGGTCGGTAAAACCAGCAGGAGCAAAAGATACCACGGTTGCTCAAAGCGAAAATCCGAATTCACGAAACCTGATTGATAAAGGCACGAGTTTGTTGAAGCAGATGTTCGCTCGCTTCTACTCCGGGATCAACCCGAGCGTACTTGATTTGGTCGCAAGTGCCCAAAAAGTCGGCGAGCAATTCCCGCAGGGGCGGCGTGAAGCTTGGGTGAGGCAGGATCGAAGCGAGGAATTCAGGCGTGGTTTGCCGGGTGGCGCGCAGGCCATACCGGCGCACCACGTACTCGCGCAGGATGTCGGACGCTTCGATGCTGGTTCCGTACGCGGATAACTGGGACAGGCGTCCCTCTAAGTCGGCCAGTTTGCCCCGCGCCCATGCGGTCGGTTCCGGGGGCGGGGTCACCGCCGGCTTCGGGTTCGGCCACAACAGGTAGGCGAGCAGCACGGCCAGGAGCAGACCGGTCAGGATCGCAAGGATCATCCAGACCGGGTCAGAAGCGATGGGGGGGCGGATGTCTTCAATCTCGTCACCAGCCCCCAAGAGGGAGACAACCGCAACGATCATGAGGTTTTCATGCGCTTCTCTCGACGGAGAAAGAAAGCGCGCAACGCGGGAAAGTAATCCTGGTCCGTCCGCAACGTGACCGTATCGATGCTGTACTGGCGCAACAAATGATCCCGGTTCCGGCGGTACGCTTCGGCAGCCTGCGAGAACGCGGCGCGCACGCGTCGGTCCGCAGAATTAACCTGGAACCTGCGCCCGGTTTCAGGGTCTACGGCCGAAATGATGCCCACGTTCGGCAATTCGAGGTCGCCGGGATCTTCCATCGGCACGGCAATCAGGTCGTGGCGGCGGCTGGCGATCGCCAGCGGGCGTTCATAGCCCTGGTCCTGGAAATCGGAGAATAGAAAAACCACCGCCCGCCGCGTGGTAACACGATTCAAAAAGGTGAGCGCTCCATGCAGGCTGGTCCCGCGGCCCTCCGGCTCGAAGTAAAGGATTTCCCGGATCAGGCGCAGCGTGTGGGTCCGCCCTTTGCGGGGAGGCACGAACAGTTCGATCCGGTCGGTAAACAGCAGCAAACCGACTTTGTCGTTGTTGCGGATGGCGCAGAAAGCCAGCAGTGAAGCCGCTTCGGCGGCGATTTCCCGCTTGCTTGCCTGACGGCTCCCGAAGCCTTCAGATGCACTCAGGTCCACCAGCAGGATCACCGTCAGTTCGCGCTCCTCCACGTACTTGCGGACGTAAGTTTCGCCGGTGCGCGCCGTGACGTTCCAGTCGATGGTGCGGATTTCGTCCCCGATCTGGTACGGCCTGAATTCGTCGAAATTCATGCCCCGACCTTTGAACACGCTGTGGTACTGGCCTGAAAAGGCGTTCTCCACAAAGCGCCGGGTGCGCAGTTCCAGCCGCCGGATTTTCTTGATGATGTCGCCGGTGGACTGCTCCGGTTTGTTATCTCGGGTGGACTGCATCGGTTCAGGGCACCGCCAGGCCGGCGAAGATCTTTTCGACGACCGTCTCGCTGGTGACTTCTTCGGCTTCCGCTTCGTAACTCACCACGATGCGGTGGCGCAGCACGTCGGGCCCGACGCTTTTTACATCATGCGGCGTGACGTAACCGCGCCCGTTCAGAAACGCATGCGCCCGTGCCGCCAGGGTCAGGTAAATCGTCGCCCGCGGGGAGGCACCGTAACGGATCAAACCCTCCATGCCCAGCTTGTACTGGGCCGGGTGCCGGGTCGCCCAGACGACTTCGACAATGTAATCCTTGACCCGATCATCGATGTAAATCTGGTTGACCAGTTCGCGCGCCGCCAGGATCCGTTCGACCGCGACCACCGTCTGAACGTCAAGTTTCGGCGAGGACGTGCCCATCAGGTCCAGAATTTTTCGTTCTTCGGTTTTCGTCGGGTAATCCACCTTGAGCTTGAGCATGAAACGGTCCAGTTGCGCCTCGGGTAACGGGTAGGTGCCTTCCTGTTCCAGCGGGTTTTGCGTTGCCATCACCAGGAACGGGTCCGGCAGCGGAAAGGTTTTTTCCCCGATCGTCACCTGGTGCTCCTGCATCGCTTCGAGCAGGGCGCTTTGAACCTTCGCCGGCGCTCGATTGATCTCGTCCGCAAGGATCAGGTTTGCAAAGATCGGCCCGAGTTTCGGACGAAATTCGCCGTCGCGCGGGTAATAGACCAGCGTGCCGATCAGGTCCGCCGGCAGCAGGTCCGGAGTAAACTGGAGGCGCTGGAATTCTGTTCCGATCGCGGCAGCCATAGTCTTAACGGTAAGCGTCTTGGCCAGGCCGGGAACCCCTTCCAGCAGGATATGCCCGTTCGAGAGAAGACCGATCAAGAGCCGTTCGATAAGATATTCCTGGCCGACGATGACGTGGCGAAGTTCGGCTTGCAGCGGTTCGATCCATTCGCCGGCCTGTTGAATCTGTTTGGTGATCGTCTCAGTCGACATGGGCATAGCTAAGCACGGATTTATAACTTGAGAAGGGTCGCGCATGCCGGGCCACAAGTCACGCGCGACCCGCCGCGAGCGACGCAGGCCCCTTCGGTTTTGGGTTGAAAGCTTACCAAAAGCGTTCATCCTGAGGTGGATTGTACCCTACGCCCTGGCAGAAGAAGACACTATGGAGCGCGATTACAGGGCTTTCACTCCTGGTAATCGGTGGGCTGGTGGCTCTTGTCATTTACCTGACCACCAAAATTCTCGTCTTCCTGCAACCGTTTCTCCTGCCTGTGGCCATCGCGGGTGTGCTCGCCTACCTGCTTGAGCCCCTGGTGAGCTGGCTGGCCCGCTGGCGCCTTCCGCGGGTGTTCGCGGTGGTCGTGGTCTTTGCCGGGTTTGTGACCGGCGGAGTTTCACTTCTGCTGGTGGTGGGACCTTCGGTCTATTCGGAGAGCGTAAAGTTCTCGGCCGCCTTGCCCGCCTACGTCGACCGGGGTTGGCACCTGATCGACGATCTGCTCGAGGAAAACCTCTCCCGCTTACCGCAACTGGCCACGCATGGCCATGCGCGTTACGAAAACCCGTCGCCCAAACCGGACCAGACGGCACCCGTCATCGGCCCGACGCCATCCGTCGGCTTGGAGAGGTACCGGGACAACCTGTACGTGCAGCAGTCGCTGCAGTACCTGAAAGAACAGTTACCCAGCTTCGTCCAGCACCTCTGGACCGTCGGGCAATCCAGCCTTACCGGTGTGTTCGGCGTGTTCGGGCTTCTGTTCGGGTTATTGGCCGTGCCGCTTTACCTGTTTTTCTTCCTGATGGAGAGCCCGCGGATCGCGCAGTCCTGGACCCATTACCTGCCGTTGCGCAAATCGGAGTTTCGTGACGAGGTCGTGATTGTTCTCTCGGAGATCAACCGGTACCTGATCAACTTTTTCCGTGGCCAGTTGATGGTCAGCATGATTGATGGCTGCCTGACGGCCACCGGGCTTTCGATTCTCGGTTTGCAGTTCGGCTTCCTGATCGGCTTGCTGCTGGCTTTCCTCGGCCTGATGCCGATCGTGGGGTTTGCCGTTTGTTACATCCCCGCGGTACTGATCGCGCTGGTCCAATTCAACGACTGGGTTCACCCGCTCTGGGTAAGTGCGATCTTTTTTACCGTCCAACAGATTGACGGCATCGTCGTGGCCCCCCGCATCGTGGGTAACTCCGTGGGCCTGCACCCGATGACGGTCATCTTTTCCGTGTTCCTCTGGACGCTGGTGCTCGGCGGCCTCCTGGGCGCGATCCTGGCCGTTCCTCTCACCGCAACCCTCAAGGTGCTGCTGCAGCGATACGTCTGGGAGCGGCAACGCAAGCTGTTCTTCGACGACTCCGACCGGGCGGATGCCGAGATCGAAATCGCGACGTAAGCGGGCACGGCGCCGGAGTTCACACGGCGAACACGGCGGGAAGAGACGGACGTTCATCCGCTGCGCCCGCCTTCAGTCCATGTGCTGGATGAGATTGTCGCCGAACTCCGAGCACTTGATTTCGGTGCCGCCTTGCATCAGGCGCGCAAAATCGTAAGTGACCCGTTTGCTGGCGATCGCGCCGTTGAGCCCCTTGAGGATAAGATCGGCCGCTTCGCTCCAGCCGAGATGCCGCAGCATCATCTCACCGGAAAGCACGACGGACCCGGGATTGACCCGGTCCTGGTTGGCGTATTTCGGCGCCGTTCCGTGGGTGGCTTCGAAGATGGCGTGACCGCTGTGGTAGTTGATGTTGCCGCCGGGTGCGATCCCGATGCCGCCGACCTGGGCCGCCAAGGCGTCCGACAGGTAGTCGCCATTCAGGTTAAGGGTGGCGATCACGTCGAAATCTTCCGGACGGGTGAGCACCTGCTGCAACGTGATGTCGGCAATCGCGTCCTTGACGATCACCTTACCTTCGGCCTGAGCGCGTTTTTGCTCTTCGTTCGCGGCCGCCTCGCCCTTTTCCTGTTTCGTGCGTTCCCAGCGCGTCCAGCTGTAGGTCTCCTCGGCAAACAGGGTGTCGGCCAGTTGGTAGCCCCAATCGCGAAATGCACCTTCCGTGAATTTCATGATGTTGCCTTTGTGCACGAGCGTGACCGACTTTCGCTTCTGCGCGATGGCATAACGGATCGCGGCCGCGATCAGCCGGTCGGATCCCAAGCGGCTTACCGGTTTGATGCCGATCCCCACTTCGACCTTCGGTTCACCCAAGCGGGCCT
This sequence comes from Verrucomicrobiota bacterium, assembly GCA_019243005.1. Lineage (GTDB taxonomy): Bacteria > Verrucomicrobiota > Verrucomicrobiia > Chthoniobacterales > JAFAMB01 > JAFBAP01. Next base: position 11,224 of record JAFAUY010000190.1, read on the forward strand.
CGTGCGCCAGGAAGCCTTTCGTGGCACCCTCCGTGCCGAACCGGATCTTGCTGAACTCGTTCGGAAACTCCCTTTGGAGAAGGTCCAGAAAACGCTCCGCTTCCGGGCTGCCGGCCCGAAACTCGATTCCGGCATAGATGTCCTCCGTATTTTCCCGGAAAATGACCATGTTCACCTTCTCGGGATTACGGACCGGAGAAGGAACGCCCTCGAACCACTGGACGGGCCGGAGGCACACGTACAGGTCCAACAATTGGCGCAACGCCACGTTGAGCGACCGGATGCCGCCGCCTACGGGCGTCGTCAGCGGGCCCTTGATGCCCACGAGGTATTCTCTGAAGGCGTTGACGGTGTCGTCCGGCAGCCAGTTATCAAACCGCTGCTTCGCGGTCTCGCCCGCAAACACCTCGAACCAGATGATCCGTTTTTGGCCCTTGTAGGCCTTCTCTACGGCCGCGTTGAAAATACGCTCGCTGGCCGCCCAAATGTCCGGCCCCGTGCCATCCCCGCGAATGAACGGGATGACCGGGTTATCCGGGCAATGAAGTTTTCCGTCAACGATCGACACCTTACCGCCTTCCGGCGGCTGCACTTGTTGGTATGGCATAATCGGCAGAAGAAAAGGGGAATCGGGCGGAGGAGCCGGTGAAAAGAATGGGTCACCTAAAAAGCCGGCGTGTGCAAATGGTAATTGGAAATGCGGGCAGCCGGCCGTTGAACGCAGCCCGGAGAGGCTGCCGGGCGGCATTCCCCTGAGAAAGTTCTCAGGTTTGCGGCCGATTCGGCTGGCGGTTGCAAAAGGGGCAGGCTATGATTTAGTCGGGCAACCCAAAAGGTTAACGTCCTTAAACTTTGCCCTTTATGCTCGTGACTGAGGCTGGCGCAACCGATCGTCTTCACGCGGACGCCGAGGAGTTGGCGGACCTTGCCATGAAGCTTCAGCGCCGGTTCCTGCTGCAGCTTTCAGAGGAACTCGGCCGCGGCAGCGTGTCGTTTCCCCAGTTTTTTCTGCTGACCTACCTGGTGCGTCATGAGTTCCTGACCATGTCTGGAATCGCGGCGAAAATGGGGCACACCACCGCGGCAGCCACCGGCCTGGTCGATCGACTGGAAAAATTAGGCTACGTCCAGCGCTCCCACGCGCAGGATGACCGTCGTAAAGTCATCGTCAAGATCACCCGCAAAGGGTCTAATCTGGTGGCCCGCATCCGCCAGGACATGATTAACAAGATCAGTCTGGTGATGCGGGACAGATTGACCCCGGAAGAAAGCAAGACCTGGATCGAAATTTATCGCAAGATTTCCGACTTTTGCGAAATATCGCCCACCAAAGCATGAGACCCGTTATCGCCGTACTTGCTGCAGGAATCTTCTTGGCTTGGAAATGCGGTGCCGGGGAAGGGCCAGGGAGAATCACCTATCGGAGCCATCCGTTGACCATGGATGAAGCGGTGCAGCTGGCTCTCCGGCAAAACCCCTCGATTCTCCAGCAGGTCCAGGCGCTGAAGCTGCAGCGCGGCGTTGTGCTGGTGGCGCAGTCAACCCTTTTGCCCCAGCTGGTCATGACCGGCACCTATTCGAAGACCGATCCGGCATTGCTGCACACGAGCGGCCGGACCTCAACCACCAGCGGCCCTAGCCTGGACCTGCTTGCAGTGCCTGCGGGCACGTCGGTGCCTCCGACTGGCGGGCCCCTCCCGGCGGGCACCGCGACGGTGCCGCTAAACCAGATCTTTGGCAACGTTTCGAGCGCCCTGGCCGGACCGACCGACACCTGGGTGGTGCAGCTCTACATTCAGCAAACGCTCTGGAACGGCGGGGCAGACATTGCCGCGCGGCGCCAGGCACGCATCAGCGAGGATGCGGCCTACTACCAGTTGCGGGACACCATCGACCAGATCGTGGCAAATGTCCGCACCCAGTTCGACCAGATCCTGCTGGACCGCGCGCTCATTCAGGTCCAGGAGGAGTCGGTCAACCTCCTGCAAAGCCAGCTGGCCGACCAGCGCAGCCGCTTTGAGGCGGGCACGGTCCCCCAGTTCAACGTGCTCCAGGCCGAGACCCAGCTCGAAAACCAGATCCCGCAGCTGATCACGGCGCGCAACAATTACCGCATCGCGCAGTTAACGTTGGCGCGCACGCTGGGCATCCCGGCCGACCAGCAGTACGCTTCGGACGAGCCGTTGCCGGTGGCTGGAATGCTCACCTACTCCCCGATCCAGTATGATCTGGCGTCCGCACTGGCGGTTGCGCGCGCCAGCCGCCCGTTTCTGAAGGTGCAACGGTCCAACGTCCTGGCCGGGGTCGAGAACGTCACGGTGCAGGCGGCCGGCTTCCAGCCGACCATCACGGCTCAGGCGGGCCTCGAACAACGCAGCGACCCGACCTCAACGCAACTGACCAAGACGCGCGAGGGCTGGTTCCTGGGTCTCTCGGGAAGCTGGAATATCTTTGACGGCTTCAGGACCTACGGAAACGTGAAGCAGGCGCGCGCCAGCCTGGAGCAGGCCAAGGCCACCTTTGACGACGCCGTGCGACAAGTCGAGCTCGAGGTTGCCACGGCGGTCAGCAACTTGCGCAACTCTCAGGAAACCATCATCAGTACCCAGAAAGCGATCGAGGAGGCCCGCGAAGCCCTGCGCCTCTCAAACGAACGCTTGGCCGCCGGCACCGGCACCCAGCTTGACGTGCTGAATGCCCAGACGCAGTTGACGACGGCCGAAACCAATTTCGTGCAGGCCGAGTACAATTATTCGGCTTACGTCATTGAGTTCCAACGCTCCACGGCCACCGAAATCAAGTACAATAACGAGTTTGACTCGGCCACGGCGCGTCCGTCCACGTTGACTGCGGGCGAGGCGAGCAAGGCGGCTAAGTTCCGGCACGATTCGCCGTTGGATCCCGATAAGCCGGCGACGGCCAAAGCCAAGCGGATCTCACTGACTCCACCCGCCGGCAAGGTCGATCTGCGAACGAATGACTGACCCGGTGGTGCTGGCCTTTGCGGTGCTGTCCGCCATCTCCGGGATACGGCATGGATTCGTCTGCCGCGTACCCGGCCTGGATGTGGCCGTCGAACGGCAGGCCGCGCTGGACCGGCTCGCCGCGATTCACCGGGAGGTGCTGCGCAGGGCGGCGGTGCCGCCGCTGCGCCGGGTCGAGCAGGTCCACGGCGGCGAAGTCGCGATCGTCGACTCGGGTTCGCCCGAGGTCGCGGCCCGAGCGGATGCATTAGTGACGCGCGATCCGGAAGTGACCCTCGGAATCTTTGTGGCCGATTGCTGCGCGGTTTACCTCGTTGACCCTCGACTGCGGGCGATCGGGCTGATCCATTCCGGCAAAAAAGGTACGAAGGCAAATATCGCCGGTCGCTCGGTCCAGCTCATGGTCGAGGCGTTCGGGACCGACCCGGCGGACCTGGTTGCCCAGCTCAGCCCTTGCATTCGCCCGCCGGAGTACGAAATCGATTTCGCCGCCGAGATCCGGCGACAGCTGGCGGCAACCGGCGTAGGGCGAATCGTCGATGACGGGCAAAATACCGGGACCGACTTAACGCGTTTCTATTCGTACCGCAAAGAACGCGGCAAAACGGGCCGCATGCTTGCCTACCTGGCCACAGGGCGGGCGCAGCGAAAACCACCACACGGCGCCACGGCGAAGGGGAGAATGCCACAAGCGGAAAAATGCCACAAGTGAAGAGCGGGTACTTGCCACTTCTTCATTTATGGCATTTTTCGGCTTGTGGCATTCATGGCATTTTTAAGCAACCGGCTGTTCCCGGAACGAACGTTCGATGCCGCTGAACGCGAGCTCATGGACGAACATCAACCGGTCTCCCCGGAGCTCATCAGCGATCTGCAAAACCTGCAGCGATTGAACCGCTGGTTCGGCAGCTACACGTTGATCGACCATTTTTTGCAGCGATGGCTCCGGCCCGGGAACCAGGTTTCCCTGCTGGACCTTTGTACGGCGACGGCCGACATCCCGAGGTACATCGTCGATTGGGGACGGGCACGAGCCATCGCGATCCGGATCGATGCCGTCGATTTTCAGGCTTCGACCCTGGAGTTGGCAGAAGCCCAATGCGCCGCCTATCCCGAAATCAGGCTGATCTGCGCGGACGTGACGCGCTTCCGGCCCGACACGGCCTATGATTATGTGTTTTGCTCCCTTGCGCTGCACCATTTCAACGACGCTGACGCCGTTGCGCTCTTGCGCCGTGCCCGGACGTTCGCGCAGAAAGCGGTGCTGATCGCTGATATCGAACGCTCCGACCTCAGCGTCGTAGGGATCTACCTCCTGACCGAACTCGTGTTCCGGGAGCCGATGACCCGACACGACGCCCGGTTGTCGATGCGCCGCGCCTTCGCGGGCACCGAGTTCAGGGCCTTGGCCGCGCAGGCTGGATGGCAGCATTTTGGGTATCGCCGGTTTCCTGTGGCGCGCCAGGCGATCTGGCTTGAAAATTTGTGCGTGACCTGAAATGAGACGCTATGCGCACCCGTGATTTGGTGGTCCGGAGCCTTCTTCTGATCGGTCTCCTGCCGGCCGCAGGCGGGGTCGCGCAGGAAATCGTGCCGGATCCGGCGCAGTTGCAACTCGAGGTGCAACGGGGCGCCCAGGCACGTGTGGAGCACCTGACCGAGGAGGCAACCGGCGCGAAGGTGACGGCCATCACGGTATCGAAGCCCGGACCACTTTTCTGGAGCGTCGAACTGCGGGTTCCGGCCCTCAAGTTTCAGGCGGGCAAACATTACACGGTCACCTTCCGCGCCAAGAGTTCTTCCCGGGAATACGTCTACGTCGTTGCGGAGAAGGCTACCGGTAACCAAGCCTCGCTGGCCTATGGGACCAACGTGGAGCTGGGGGACCAATGGAAAACTTACACCGTGGAATTTACTCCCTCCGAAACCGCCGACCCCGCCCGCCTGACGTTCAGCGACCTCTCGGTCGACCAAAGCACCTTCTGGTTCGCCGATCTCAAGCTGAACGAGAAGTAACGGGCAACGGGTAACGGGCGCGATTCTGGAGGAGCGCAGGCAATGTCAAGCCGGGAGTTAAGTTACGCTTCCCGCCGGTCTGCCCTTAATCGGTGTAATCTGCCTAATCTGTGGACGTT
>JAFAUY010000195.1 GCA_019243005.1 Verrucomicrobiota bacterium
CAAACCAGCCCTGCCAGAAACAACAGGGCGAAGGGCCTGGCACAATCATAAACCGGATGGCGGGAGAAGGTGATGGATTTACTCACTGCAATGATGGGTTTGGCGGGGACGCGAAAAGGTTTCTGAAAAAATTTCCGTTACTCAGCCATGGCTTTATACTGCTGGTCCAACTCCTTGCCAGCCGAAACGACCTGGTCTTTGATTTTTTGATACGCACTGGTGAGTTGGGCCGTTTTAAACTTCAACGGCGGCCCGGCATCCCAGGTGCCCCAGTTCTTTTCATAAAAGGCGAGCAGCCGGCCGTGCGCGTCGACGTACTGCTGGAAGAGCCGGTTTTTTTTCTGGATAATGTCCCACGGGAAACCGTCCAGGATCGTCTGCCGGACGCGTTGTGCGAGCTGGGCATTTACTTTTGCATTGGTCAGCTCCGCATCCAGGTTCTTGCCTGCATTCGCGTAAAGGCCGGCCACCAGGTCGCCTTTGTCGCGCAGTTGCTGGAGGAGTTTTTGCCAGTCCTGCACTTCATCGACCGATGCGTAGCTGCTCGGATCGAGGCGCTCCGGTTTTTGGAAATAAGAAAGCTTTCGGTAAAGCTGCGCCTCTTCGCTCTGAATGCGTTCCAGGACTTTGCTGACGGAACTCGCCACGCTCTCGCGCAAGGCGGCGATTTTCGGATCTGCCGGAGACGGCGAAGCGCCTAGCGCGACGCAGGGCTCCGGTAACCGGGCTTGGGCCTGACCGGGGGCAGCCGGCGCCGGGGCGACTTGCGCTCGAGTCTGGGCCGGGGCGAACCCGGGCCAGATGACCCTGAAAAGGAGCAGGCTCAGCGCCACACCGGTTTTCGGAAGGACGGGTCGGATCATCACGGCACGGCTCAGGTCGGGTCGATCATCGCTCGATCATCGCTCGATCATCGTTTCGATAGCCACACCTAAGCAGGCGCGGTGCGCCCAGCGCAAGGTTAAAAATCCGGGTGGGCGCAGGCAAAAAGGGCGCAGCCTCAAGCTCGTCCCGATCCGCCCGCCTTACCGCAAGATCTGGTTTTCCAGCGGCTGCTGCCGTTCAAACCGGTGCAGGTTATGAAGGAAATGTTCCACCAGACGCTCGGATTCATCGGCGTGACCGCCGCTCGAGTGCGGGGTGACGTAACAATTGGGAGCCGACCAGAGCGGGTGATCCGGCGGCAACGGTTCCGGTTCGGTCACGTCAAGGTAAGCGGCGGCGAGGCGTCCGGAGCGCAACGCGGCCAGCAGCGCATCCTGATCGGTGGTGGTGCCGCGTCCGATGGTATAATAACCGGCGCCCGGCTTGAACTGTTCGAAACGTGCGGCGTTGAAAAAAAGGCGCGTGGACGGGTCGTCCGGCAGCAGGTTGACGACGTGATCGGCGGCGGCGAGCGCGGCCGGCAGATCGTCGACCGTGATGAGTTCGACGTGGGCCAGGCTCTGACGACGGCGGCGCAGCCCGTAGACGGTGGCCCCGAACGGCGCCAGCAACTCGGCCAGCCGGCTGCCGATGGAGCCGAATCCGGCCAGAAAAATCGTTTGACGGGCGAGCAGCCGGCTGCGTGCACGGATTTCGAGGTGTGCCCAGGCATGGGTGGTGCGCTGCACGTCGTACGCCGCGTGGAGTTGCCGCGTGTTGGCGAGGATGAAAGCCAGGGCGTGTTGAGCGCACGGTTCCGCGTAGACCCACGAACTGTTGGTCATCTGCAGCTTGCCCGCTGCCACCAGGGCGCGGATGACCCCGGTGTCGTACCGGGCGTAACCGGCACTGGAAATCTGCACCCAGCGAAGCCGCGGACACGTCGCGATCATTTCCGGATCCGGCTGGCCAAACGCGATGTCGGCCTCCTGCATCGTTGGGTCCGGAACCCCCTTCGCCAGCACATTGTCGGTTGAGGAGGCGGTGAGCAACCGATGCTCCCGGGTGGCTTGGAGCAAATGTTGCCGCGCATCCGGGTCAAGGAATGCGTTGGTCCAGATCGTGAGTTGGGCCATGCTGTACGATGCGGAGAGCCAACCGGAAGTCCAGGATCCCTTCCGGCATCGGCATCACGGGGCTCACCCGGGGAGAGACGGGCTTTATTTCGGAACAGATTTCTGGCAAACGGTGTATGGTAATCAACCCCATTTAAACCCGTAAAGGCATAGTTAGTGTATGAAGCCGGAGTACCTCCCAATCGAATGTCATGGGATCGTCGGTAACCTCCAGACCGTGGCGTTAGTGGCTCTGGACGGCTGCATCGATTTCTTGTGTATGCCGTATTTTGATTCGCCGTCGATTTTTGCGGCCTTGCTCGATGCGCAAAAAGGCGGCTTTTTCAAAATCGCCGCGCAGCTGCAGAATGCGACGCCGAAGCAGATCTACGTTGCCGATTCCAACATCCTGATGACCCGCTTTCTTTCCTCGGACGGCGTCGGCGAGGTGAGCGACTACATGCCGATGGTGGTCGAAAAGGAGGGCGGCAACCCCAACGCCGAACACCAGCTGGTCCGGCGCGCAAAATGCGTCCGGGGCGAAGTCCGGTTCGAGATGACGTGCCAGCCCCGGTTTGACTACGGGCGCGCCTCTCACCGGGTTAAACAGATCGCCGCAAATGACGTCCTTTTTCTTCCGGAACACGATCGGATCCCGGCTTTCCGCCTGCGCGCCCAACCGGCCCTGACCGCTCGCGACGACGGGTCGGTCCAAACTGAATTTACGTTGCGGGCGAACGAGAGCGCCCTCTTCGTTTTCGAAGTGGAACACGGCGAGGAGACCGGAATCCGGGAGCGGGAAGAGGTCGTCTCGTTCAAAAACACGCTGAACTTCTGGCAATCCTGGACCAGCCGCTCCAATTACCAGGGGCGCTGGCGGGAGATGGTCAACCGGAGCGCCCTGGTGCTTAAGCTGCTCACGTCCCAGCGTTATGGGTCGATCGTGGCCGCGCCGACGTTCGGGTTACCGGAGGTGATCGGGGGCGGGCGCAACTGGGATTACCGTTACACTTGGATTCGCGATGCCAGTTTCACCCTCTATGGCCTGAGCCGCCTCGGGTTTGTGTCGGAGGCCGGCGCGTTTATGAAGTGGCTGGAAGACCGGTGCCGGGACATCGGTCCGGGCGACGGCTTGCAGATCATGTACGGCATCGACGGCCGCAAGGATCTGCCTGAAGAGGTCCTGGAACACTGGGAGGGTTATCGCGGCAGCTACCCGGTGCGAATCGGCAACGGCGCGGCCGGCCAGCTCCAGCTCGATATTTACGGCGAACTGCTCGATTCGGTCTACATCTACAATAAGTACGGGCAGCCGATCAGCCACGACCTCTGGACCGACCTGTCCCGTCTGGTCGATTGGGTGTGCGACCACTGGGATGCGCCCGACGAAGGGATCTGGGAAGTGCGCGGCGGTCAGCAGGAGCTTTTTTACAGCCGGCTGATGTGCTGGGTGGCCGTCGATCGCGGGCTGCGCCTGGCGGACAAGCGGAGTTTTCCGGCGCCGCGCGCCCGCTGGTTGGCCGCCCGGGATGACATCTATAACCAGATCTACCGGGAGTTCTGGAACCCTGAATTGCAGAGCTTCGTCCAGGCCCGGGGCGGAAAATTTATCGACGCCGCCTGCCTCCTGGCGCCGCTGGTGCGCTTCGTCGGCCCGACCGACCCTCGCTGGCTGTCGACGATAAAGGCCGTTACCGAATACCTGGTTGACGATTCCCTCGTGTACCGGTACCGCAACCCGGACGGGCTTACCGGCCAGGAAGGCACGTTCTGCATGTGCTCATTCTGGTACGTCGAGGCCCTGGCGCGCGCCGGCGACGTGTCACGTGCGCGCTACATCTTCGAGAAGATGCTCGGCTACGCCAACCATCTCGGCTTGTACGCAGAGGAACTTGGACCTTCCGGAGAACACCTGGGCAACTTCCCCCAGGCGTTTACGCATCTGGCGCTGATCAGCGCGGCCTTCGAGCTTAATCGCCGCCTCAACGAGCGCCGGGCTTAAAATGCCACAAATGACGAGCCCCGATTCGTGGCTCTGGGCTCGGAATGCCAAAAATGAAGAGGCGCAAAGCCGGCGTGCGAATGTCCTCCTGATCTGTGGATCTCTTCTGCGTGTTCCCGCCGTGTAACCGCGAGCGAAGGCGGAGGCCCAAACGGGTGCAGCACGCTGCTGAGCCCTCTTCATTTGTGGCATTTTTCCGCTTGTGGCATTGGTGGCATTCCTTTCCGTTACGCCATGGCCCCGGCCGGATTCGGGTCGCCGGCCAGATGCAGCATGATGTCGGTTTTGGACACGCTGCCGATCAGACGTTGGGAGCGGTAATTATCGACCACCGGCAGACGTTCGGATTGCGCCTCGGCGAATTTTTGTAGCGTTTCCCTCAGGCTCTGGTGCGGGAAGATGCGTGGAAAATCTTCGACCATGATGTCGGCCGCGATCACCACGCTCTCGAGTTCGGGCCGGTCCAGGAATGCCTTTACGTCGTGAAGGGAGACGGCCCCCAGCAATCGCCGATCCTCATCCACAATGTAAATGTGCTGGAACCGGTGTTGCACGAAGGTACGTGCGACTTCGGCAAATGAAGCGCTCTTGGCCAGGGTGATCGGATCTTTGCGGATCAGGTCCAGGAGGTTGAGTTCCGCCAGTTGCCGGCTGAAAAAGGCCGCGCCTTTCCGCTCCAGGGATTCGCCGTACAAAAAGCGGCGTTCGAAGACGCTGCTGCAGTAGTAAGCGAGCACGCAGGCCACCATCAAAAACGGCACGATGGCGTAACTCAGCGTGAGTTCGAAAACCATGAGAATTGCCATTAACGGCGCACCGGTGGTGGCGGCCAGAAACGCACCCATCCCGACCAACCCGTAGATCGTCGGGTCGGGCTGAAGCTGGGGCGCCAGGTAGAGAACCAACTGGCCGTAAAGCACTCCGGTGGCGGCCCCGATAAAAAGGGTGGGGGTGAAGACGCCGCCCACGGCCCCGGACCCGAACGTGATCAACGTGGCGGCCAGTTTGGCCAGAATCAGCGTCAGGACGGTGTCCCAGAACCAGTTTTGGTGGAAAATCGAGCGGATCAGGTTCTGGCCGTTACCACAGACGTCCGGAAAAAACACGGCGATGGCGCCGACCGCAGCCCCGCTCAATGCCATTTTCAGGGATACCGGCACGGTCAGCCGCGTGAAAAGGCGTTCCGTCCCGCGTAGAACGCGCAGGTAAACCGGGGCGAGCAAACCGAGTAAAATCCCCATCAGGATCAGGGGTAGCGCCTCCCAGCGGGTGTGCAGGTCAAGGTCGGCCGACTGGTAAAGCGCGGCGTTGCCATGGATCGCCCGCGTCGTAAACGTCGCGACGACCGAGGCCAGAATCAGCGGCCCGAGGGAATCGACCACCACCGTTCCGAGCACGATTTCCGAGACGAAGAAGGCGCCGGCGATGGGCGCATTATAGGCGCTGGCAATACCCGCAGCCGCACCGCAGGCCACCAGTTGCCGGCGCTGCGGCACGGGAAATTGTCGCAACTGCCCGATCACCGAAGCGACCAGCGTTGACAACTGGACCAGCGGACCTTCACGCCCGATCGACGCCCCGCTGCTGATCGAAAAGAGGGCCGACAACGTCTTGACCAGACTGGCGCTCGCCGAGATACGCCCGTTCCCGATCACCACCGCCTCCATGTAGTCGGTCGTCGATTTCTGCCGGATGGAAGCCAGGAGCCGGTTCCCGATCCACAGGGTTGTGCCGGCAAACAACCCGCCCAGAGGAGGCACCAGCAGCCGTTGCCACCAGGGCAGGTGGCCGAACGTCTGGATTGAGGTGTGGGTCGAATTCGTCAGCAGCACCGTTACGAGGTCAGTGGCCTTGCGAAACCCATCCGAAACCAGGGCACCGGCCAGGCCGATGAACACCGCCCAGAGCAGAGTAACCTGGCGTTCGCTGAGCCGAAACCGCTCGGACAGCCAGAGTTTCAGGCGCAGCAGCGCTCGAAGCCGGGGAGACAGGGCCGCGCCGGCCCGTCCGGCTCGGCCGGCATCCATACGAACGTGGTCAGGTTGCCGCCAGTGCATTCAGGAATTCATCCTTCTCGGTGAACCGGCATAACTGCTCAACCGCGCTCGCGGTCCGCAGGTTACGGGTGAGGAGCGACATCAGCTCCAGGTACTCCTTGGCGGCGCTCTTGGGTACGCCGATCAAAAACATCATCTGAACGCTCACGGCGCTGGCCGGCAGGGGGGCGGCCAGGGTAGCAACCGCGATTACCAACGCGCGTACGGCGTCCGTGCGGGCGTGCGGAAACGCGACCCCGCTCGGCAGCACGGACGGATTCATTTTCTGGCGCTCGAACACCGCTTCGCGCAGGTGATTCAGGTCCAGCACCGCAGGATTGCCGACCACCGCTCCGAGTAATTTCTCGATTCCGTCCGGGATGGAGGGCACGGTAAGTTTCCAAACAAACGTTGCCGAGCGCAATGATTCGATTGCTTTTCGACTCAAAACTCCGGACCTCCAGCCCTTTGCTATATCAGTTAATCGGCAGAAGTCATCCTGGACGAGTCGAAAAATGCGCGCGCGTTTTGCGCAGAACCGTCCTTCACCGAGGGCGGGCGACAGGCGTCGGCGGGCAGCAAGTCTCATTTGCACGTGCAAACGTTCGGCACTACTTTTTGCACCCTTACGGTGCTGTACGATAGTCCTCGCGGGCGAGTCGCCAAGCGCCGGCAGCCCGGCGGCGCGAGAAGCCCGGCGCGCCGCCTGCGCCGCCCTTTGGTGAAACAACCGGGCGGGCCGTGAACCCGGCGCGGACGGTGGCAGCTGAAGCTTTTCCAATGAACGTCGAAGTTGAGAACCTACCAAATTGTCTTGCCTCGCTCCGGGTCGAGTTGCCCTCCGACCGGGTCAAAAAAGAGTGGAGCGAGGTGGTGCAAAAGTTTCGCCGGGCGGCGCGGTTACCCGGATTCCGCCCCGGCAAAGCGCCGCAGAACGTTGTCGAAGCCAAATTCCGGAAGGAGATCCAGGACGAGCTCACCCGTAAACTGATCAACGAAGGAACCCGTGAAGCGATCCAGGAAAAAGGGCTCAAGGTGCTGTCCGTTTCCGAAGTTGAAGACGTTGAGTTTGCGCCGGACCAGACGATGCGTTTTACGGCGACGCTGATCACCGCGCCCGAGTTCGAATTGCCTGAGTACAAAGGAATCCCGGTGGCCGTGCCGTCGGCTGAACTCATGGATGAAGAGGTCGACCAAGCCTTGGAGCGGCTGCGCGAGCGCCAGGCCAGCTTCTCCGACGTTGAAGGCCGGGCGGTGGAGTTGGACGACTTTGTGGTGCTGGACTATGAAACCACGCTGGACGGCCAGCCCCTGCTTGAGGCCGTGCCGGCCGCCCCCAAACGCCTGGCTGGGGGGAAAGACTTCTGGCTGAAGCTTGAAGAAGAGACGCTGGTGCCCGGGTTCGCCCCTGAGGTGGTCGGGCTGCAGGTGAACGAAACCCGCGAGTTCGACCTGACCCTGCTGGAGGGCTTTCAGGCCGAGGCGCTGGCCAACCGCACCCTTCATTTTAAAGTTACCGTCAAGGCGATCAAACGGATGGATCTGCCGGAATTGGATGACGCCTTTGCCGGCCAGGTCGTGCAAGGGTTGGATCTGGACCGCCTTCGCAAGCTAATCCGGGCCCAATTGCAGGCCGAGAAAACCGCGTCCGTCGAGAACGTCAAGCGCAACCGGATCGTCGATTACCTTGTCAAACAGGTCGAATGCGAACTTCCCCAGTCGTACGTGAAAGACGAGACCCGCCGTATCATGTCGGAAATCGTGCAGCAGAACCAGCGGCGCGGCGTCTCGGAGGAAACCCTGCGGGAGAACCAGAAGGACATCGTGAACACGGCGGCCCGCAGCGCCCGGGACCGGCTGAAGGCCAATTTTATCCTGTTGCGGATCGCCGGGAAGGAAGGCATCGAAGCCACCCCGCAGGACGTGAAGGCAAGGATCGAGGCGCTCGCCGCCCAGCACCGCACCACCTACGAGAAGGCGCGTTCGGAACTGGAGTCGCAGGGCGCGATTCCCCAGCTCCGCGAGGAGATCCTGGTTGGTAAGGTCCTTGATTTCCTAACCTCCAATGCTAACATCGAGACCAGTTCCGAAGAAGTCGCGAACGGCTGATTCTGAGGTGTTGATTTAATGGCTGAACCAAATTATTCCGCGCACAATCTGCTTGTTCCCATGGTCATTGAACAGACGGGCCGGGGCGAGCGCAGTTACGACATTTACAGCCGGCTTCTGAAGGACCGCATCGTTTTCATCGGCACGGCGATCGATGACCACGTCGCCAACCTGGTGGTGGCGCAGATGCTCTTCCTGCAGATGGAAGACCCCAAACGCGACATCAACCTTTACATCAATTCCCCGGGCGGCTCGGTGACGGCGGGCTTGGCGATTTACGACACGATGCAGTTTGTGACCTGTGACGTCGCGACCTATTGCGTGGGCATCGCGGCGAGCATGGGGGCGGTTCTGCTGGCGGCCGGCAGCAGGGGCAAGCGGTACGCGCTGCCCAATTCGGACATCATGATCCACCAGGTTTCAGGCGGCGCCCAGGGTACCGCGAGTGATGTTGAGCGCACCGTCGAATGGATGTTCAAAATGAAACGGCGTTTGATCCATATCCTGGCTAATCACAGCGGCAAAACCGAGGAACAGGTGGCGCACGACTCAGATCGCGATTACTGGATGTCGGCCGAAGAGGCCAAGGCTTACGGTCTGGTCGACGAGGTGGTCCGGTCCCGAAAGGACGTGCCCGCGCAAGCCCTTCCCGTAAACGGCGACGGCGTCCTGCCCGCCTGATCATCACCCCTTCGAGGAATCATCATGGCCCGCGCTTCCAACCTCACCATGTGCTCCTTCTGCGGGAAAAGCCATGCGGAGGTTCGTAAACTGATAGCCGGACCGGGCGTTTACATCTGCGATAACTGTATCAACGTCTGTAAGGGCATCCTCGATAAAGAGTTGAGTGAGGACGCGCGCCGGCAGACCGCGGCGCTCCGGGTCCCCAAGCCGGTGGAAATCCGCCGGCAATTGGACCAGTTCGTGGTCGGGCAGGACAACGCCAAGAAAGTCCTCTCGGTGGCGGTTCATAACCATTACAAGCGCATCCTGCAGGTCAACCCCGGTAAGGACCTGGCACTCGATCCTTACAGCGACGTCGAGATCGAAAAGAGCAACATCCTGCTCATCGGACCCACCGGGTCAGGCAAAACTTTGCTCGCGCGCACGTTGGCCCGTATCCTCGATGTACCCTTTTGCATCGCGGACGCCACCACGTTGACCGAAGCCGGTTACGTCGGCGAGGACGTCGAGAACATCATTTTGCGGTTATTGCAAAATGCGGATTACGACGTCAAACGGGCCGAGATCGGGATCGTTTACATTGACGAAATCGATAAGATTGGTCGCAAGACGGACAACGTAAGCATTACCCGGGACGTGTCCGGTGAGGGTGTTCAGCAAGCGCTGCTCAAGATTCTGGAGGGCAGCAGTTGCAACGTTCCTCCGCAAGGCGGCCGCAAACATCCGCATCAGGAATACATCCAGGTGAATACGGAAAAGATCCTGTTCATCTGCGGCGGCGCGTTTGTCGGCCTCGAAAAGCTGATCCAACGCCGGATGGGCAACAAGGTCCTGGGATTCCAGGTGGGCGAGACCCAGGCCCAGTCGATCTCGGGCCAGGAGGCGTTGCGCTGCACCGAGCCCGAGGATTTGATTTCGTTCGGGATGATCCCCGAATTTATCGGCCGCCTGCCGATCGTGACCGCGCTCGACACGCTGACCGAGGACGAGTTGATGCTGATCCTGACCGACACTCGCAACGCGATGGTCAAGCAGTACAATAAGCTTCTGGCAATGGAAAACGTGAACCTCGTGGTCACCCGAGATGCCTTGCGCGCTTTGGCCCAGGTGGCCGCCAGCAAAGGCACGGGCGCACGAGCCCTGCGTTCGATGTTCGAGAAAATCATGCTCGACGTGATGTACGAAGTGCCCAGCCGGGAAGACATCGCCGACGTCGTCGTGAATCGCGCCGTGGTCGAAGGGAAGCGAGCTCCGCTGATCCGGCGCAAGCAAGACAAAGATGTGGCGTGACGACGCCTTTCTCGGTCCGTTTCGGACGTTGTTGCCGGTCATGGCTCTGGCCGGCGGTTTCCTGGGTTGCAACCAACCCTCGGCGACGAGGGATGAGCAGTTGACGCGTCAACTTGTCGGCACCTGGGTGACGGATCAGAGCGGGGTGAATTACCGCTTTTACACCGAAAATAATTTTCACCGGGACGGTTTTCATTCGGCGGACCGGGTGGTTCACCGCGGGGGTGAAACCACCCGCTGGAATTACGCCGGCAGCTGGGACATCAAGAATGGCAAGTTGAAGGCCTCAGGCCAGGTCGAGCGCAGCGATGCGCCGACGGTGGGGTCTTATGACGTCGAAGAAAAGATCGAAAGCCTTACGGACGATGAGTTGGTGTTGCTCGACGACGCGGGTGGACGCCAGGTTCAACATCGGAAAAAAATGGCGGCTGACCAGTAAGAAGGTGTGTGGGAATCGCGGTGCATCGCGTTGGTGGCCCCAGTTCCCACACACCTTCTAATACGGGTGGCGGATCAAGCCCCTGGCCGGCCAAGGGCTTGATCCGCCACCCGTATTATTTGTTCAGCTGATCAGCTATGTTAGGGTGTGGTCGCGATGAAACGGCAGTTCCTTTACGCTGGCCTGGCGCTCGTTCTGGTGTTTGAGCTCGGAATCGGCTGGAGATTGCTTACCTCCAGCGCCGCCGCGGATACCGATGACGGCAGTTACGCCAACCTTACGGTTTTCACGCGCGCACTGCAGTTGATCCGGCAGGATTACCTCGACGAGAAGAAGCTGGCCTACCGGGATTTGATGTACTCGGCCGTGCGCGGGATGCTGAACAGTCTCGACCCGCATAGCCAATTCATGGAGCCGTCCGACTTCCGGGACATGCAGGATGAGACTCGGAGCGAATTCGGCGGGCTTGGCATCGTCGTATCCAGCAAAGAAGGCGTCATTACCATCGTATCGCCACTGGAAGATTCGCCCGGATTCCGGGCCGGCTTGCTGCCGAATGATCAGATCCTGCGGATCAACGGCAACACGACGGAACGGATGAGCCTTCAGAACGCGTTGGAATTGCTGAGGGGCGAACCCGGCCAGAAGGTCAATCTGACGATCTTTCGGCCATCCACGAAGGAAACCAGGGAATACACGCTGCAACGTGAAGTCATCAAGATGGCCAGCGTTAAAGATGCCAAACTCCTTGACCCTTCGCTGGCCGGGAATTTCAAGATCGGCTACGTGCGCATCACCCAGTTTAATGAGCCGACCGCGCAGGAACTCGCCCAAAAGATGGACGGGCTGCTGAGCCAGGGTATGCAGGCGCTCATCATGGACCTTCGCTTCAATCCCGGCGGCCTGCTGAACAGCGGGGTCGATGTCTGCGGGCTTTTTGTGCCCCCGAAGACCATGGTGGTTTATACTGAGGGGCGTGATGCCGGCCAGCACCGGGAATATTTCACCGATCGGAATGCAAAACCTCGGCCGAACTTTCCTTTGGCCATCCTGGTTAATAACGGAAGCGCCAGCGCGGCCGAGATCGTTTCCGGAGCGCTGAAAGATTTAAATCGCGCGATCCTCGTCGGCGAGACCACGTTCGGCAAGGGCTCCGTCCAGAGCGTGATCCAGCTTCCCGACGGTTCGGCCCTCCGGCTAACCACGGCGAGGTATTATACTCCGAGCCGCCAGGTGATTCATGAACGGGGTATCACGCCCAATATCACGGCTTCATTAACCCCGGACCAGGAGAAGGCGGTCCTGCTGCGCCGCCGGGAGGGTGCCCTTTCTCTGGCGGACCAAAAGTTCGTGAGCGAGCAACACGATCCTCAACTCGAACGGGCGGCGGACGCCATCAAAGGGATGATGATCTACAGCCAGAGCGGTTCCGCAGCTTCGGTGCCGGCACCCCTTAAACCCGAAGACGCCGGCCGGCAGAGGTGAGTGCACCGCTGGTCCTCGCGATTGAAACCTCCTGCGACGAAACCGCCGTTGCGCTGGTTCGTGGTCGCGAACTGGTCACGAGTGAGGTAGCCAGCCAGACGGCACTCCATCAGCCCTACGGGGGTGTGGTGCCGGAAGTGGCCTCCCGTAGTCACCTGACAAGGATCAAACCCCTGATGGACCGCACCTTTGCGAAGGGCGGGGTTGCGCCAGGGGAGCTCGACGCGGTGGCCGCCACCCGGGGGCCCGGCCTGCTGACGGCGTTGCTGGTGGGAGTCGCGGCCGGGAAAGGCTTGGCCATCGGATTGAACCGCCCCTTTATCGGCGTCAACCATCTTGAAGGCCACCTGCTCTCGCCATTCTTCGACGCAGCTTCCGGACCGGTGCGCTCCCTCGGCCTGGTGGTCAGTGGCGGCCACACGCTCCTTGTCCTCCTGGAGAAGGTGGGGGATTATCGCCTGGTCGGCCGCACGGTTGACGACGCTGCCGGCGAGGCTTTCGATAAAGTCGCCAAACTGATCGGGCTGCCTTACCCGGGTGGCCCCGAGATCGACCGGCTCGCGCGCAAAGGGGATCCTGCAAAGTACCGCCTGCCGCGCAGTATGCCGGGAGAAACCAATTTCCAGTTCAGCTTCAGCGGCCTCAAAACGGCCGTGCGCTACCTCTTGCCCCAGCTATCGGGAGACTTTCAGGCCGACCTGGCCGCCTCTTTCCAGGAGGCCGTCGTTGACGTTTTGGTACGCAAGACCCTGGCGGCGGCCCGGGCGCACGGTTGCGAGGTCATCGGGGTAAGCGGCGGCGTCAGCTGCAATTCGCGGCTCCGGGCCCGCCTGGAGGAAGCCTGTGCCGCCGCCGGACGAACGTTGCAGCTGGCCCGGCCGGACCTCACCACGGATAACGCGGCCATGATCGGATTCGCAGCCGTTCAGCGGCTTCAGCAGGGGCTCGTCGACGACCTCGCGGTCGATGCCGATCCGAGCTTACGGTTGACGAGTAATGGGTAACGCGTAACGGGTGCGGCAGAGGAAATTTATGGCATCTGCCGTATTCCCTTTGGCAACCGATAATACGCCGCCTGCGGTTCTCCTCTGCACCCGTTACTCGTTACCGATTGCACGAATCCATTCCTCGGAGATCCTGTTCCGTGCGCTTCTTGTTAATTGACGGCCATTACTACGTGTACCGGTCTTATCACGCGATCCAGTCTCTGAACAATTCGCGCGGCGAACCCACAAACGCGATTTACGGGTTCGTCAAATCAGTTCGCAAAATGCTGAAGGATTTGCGGCCGGACTACATCGCCGTTTTCTGGGATGAAGGGTTGCCGGAACGGCGCATGAGCCTGCAGCCCGCTTACAAGCAGCAGCGCCCGGAGATGCCCCGGCCGCTGGTACCGCAACTTGCTTTTATCCGCCGTTTTTGTCCCGCCATGGGCCTGCAGTCGGTCGCAAAGCCGAGTACCGAAGCGGACGACCTCATGGCCTGCTACGTGGCCGCGGCGATCCAGGACCAGATCGAGTGCGTGCTCGCAACCAGCGACAAGGATCTTTTTCAGCTGGTCGGACCGATGGTTCGAATCTACTCGACCAACAAGGCCGATCTGAAAAACCCGGGCGATTCCTTCATCCTGTTAGGAACCGAGGAAGTGACGCAGAAATGGGCCGTACCGCCGGCGAGCATCCCGGAGGTGCTGGCCCTCACCGGTGACTCGGTCGACAACATCCCGGGAGTCGACAAAGTCGGGCCGAAAACCGCGGCCAAGCTTATCTGCGAGTTCGGCACGGTTGAAAATCTTCTGGGTAACCTGGACAAGGTATCCAACCCGGCCTTGAGGGCTAAACTGGCGGCGAGCCGGGAGCAGATCAAACATAACCGCGAAATGGTACGCCTGGAAATGCACCACGATCTGCCGTTACCCGTAAATTCGATGACCTTGCGCCCGGTCTATCCCGACTACATCGCGGGTCTCGAATCCTGCGAGTTCCGGTCCCTGCTAAACGAAGTCAAGGAAGAGGCGTTCAGGGCGGGGAGCAGCCCGCCGCCAAACCTGCAAGGCGAGCTGTTCTAGGCAAAATGCCACAAGGCGAAAAATGCCACAAATGAAGAGCGATTAGCGGCATCTTATACCGGGTTGGATGTCCGTCCCTACTTGTTGTCCCTCATCATGCATCGCGTTCGTGGCATCGCACCCGCCACTCGTTACGCGTTACGCGTCACGGTGCTCAGCCAGTAATCGGCAAACGCCTCGTCTTGAACCGCCGACGCGACGGTTGCCGGCCGGCCTGCGGGATCGATTCGGGTCCGGAGCCAGCCCGACTCCAGCGCGACGGCGACGCGGCATTCCTGAAGTCCGACGCCGGCAGTCCACCCCAGCGCCACCGCACAGGTGAGGGGGTCATGCTGGAAATTCAAAAAGTCCTCCGGCACATAGTCGAAAATAAACGCCAGTTCGGGCATCGATCGCCACGCGGCGTCGTGGCAGCGTGCCTGGCGCGCCAGCAGGGCACCCAGCCGCCCGGCGGCTTCCAAGCGTCCCAAGTGACTCCGGCGCAGAAACGTTTGGACGGTGACGGTGGTCGGAACCAGCGTCAGCTTGCCTGCGCGGGTAAGAACCGCTTCAGCCGAGGTGACATCGAGCTGGAGATTGAAGTCGTCGCGGAAAGTCCAGGGCACGATGCCGGGCGGTGGCGGATCGAACCAGCCGCCCATCGCGATGAGATCCGTCCTGGCCAATAAGCCCGCGCAGCGTTCCTCCGCCAAGGCGAGGTTGGTCAAGGGCCCGATGGCAATGACGCGCGTACCGGCTTCGATGTTGGCAACCAGCAAATCGAGCGCCGCTTCCACCGGCCCGGGCGCGGGCGCGACCGGTTCGGCCCAAAAACTCGCCTCATCCGGGATGGAAGGATCCAGCCGGTAGCGAGCAAGGCTCGAATTCGCGCCGGCGCAGACCGGGACGTCGCGGCGTCCTGCCAGCGCAAGAATGTGCCGGGCGTAACCGGCCCGGCGTCCATCGCGTTCGCTGCAGGTGGTGATGCCCGCGATGCGAGCAGAGGTTGCGCCCAGCAGGAAGGCCAGCGCGCAAAGGTCATCGATGTCGCCGCCGATGTCAGTGTCAAGATGAACTGCGACCGGGTCTGCCATGGGTTCAGCCTCCGCGCTGCCTGCCTCCCCGCGCAACGGGAAAACATTTGGGGACAGGTCCGAAGCAGCCACCGGCCTGCAACGAGGTTTTGCGCTCGGATCGTCATGATCGCTGCTACGGTATGCGGATGCTTTTTGTGGCCGACCTCCATTACGCGCTCAAACAGTTCGATTGGTTGATCGCCAACGCCGCCAAAGACGACCCGATTGCCATCGGCGGCGACCTCCTCAGCCTGAATTCCGCACTCGACCTGGACGTGCAAATCGTCGTCATGGAGAAATACCTCCACCGCCTCAGCCAACGAACCCGGGTGCTGGTCAGCTCCGGTAACCATGACCTTGACGCGTGTAATCCTGCCGGCGAGGGGGTCGCACGATGGCTCCAGGAGGCGAAAACGAAGAACCTTTTTGTGGACGGAGATACCGTGGAGCTCTCCGGGGCGCGCGTGACGATCTGCCCGTGGTGGGATGGGCCGGTCTCGCGCGCCGAAGTCGAAGCGCAACTCGCGCGCGAGGCCGATGGTTCGAATGGCCGCTGGCTATGGCTCCATCATGCCGCACCGGCCGGTTCCCGGGTCTGCTGGACGGGCCGGAGATTCGCGGGTGACGAGGTATTGACCGCCTGGATCAAGCGTTTCAACCCCGATATGGTCCTTTGCGGTCATGTCCATAATGCGCCCTTTTACCCGAAGGGCGCCTGGGTGGATCGCATCGGCAAGACGTGGGTGTTTAACCCGGGGCGCCAACCCGGACCCTGCCCCGCCCGCATTTGGCTCGACCTGGACGCACAGCGGGCGGAGTGGATTTCGCTCGAAGGCCGGTCAGTCCGTCAGTTGGCCCCGGCGGCTAGCTGACCGGCGCGGCCGCACGCGCCGCTCGCGGTACATGAGGGTTTCGAGCACCTGACTGACCATCCCGATATGATCGTGGCCCTCAAACTGTTCCTTCACGTCGGCCAGGTATTGGCTCAGGGCGTCGATCCGGTGCGCGAGCGCTTCACAAACATGGAGGCATACCGCCGGGGTGGACGCCAGGAACGCACGCGGATTTTTGACGGCATAAAATGCGCACGCGCTTGACGCCCGGACCGTGACGACGTGGTTCCTGCCGATCAGGGCAGAAACTTCACCGAAGACCGTCCCGGGCTGGCGGGCGGTGCAGACCGGTGTGTCGTTCATCAAAACTTCAACCGTGCCCTCGATGAGGAAAAATAAAATGCCGCTGCGCTCCCCTTGCCGAATGACGATCTGGCCAGGGTCGAACCGCCACACCTCATGGGTCGCAAGGAGGTCGAGCACCGACGACATTTAAAGGCAAGCATACCTGCGCACGCACTTCAGGCAAAGATCAAATGAATCCAAAGAAAAAACCGGCCTGACCCCGTTCGCGGTTCCAGCACCCGCGCACCACTCGACACGGTTTTTGCGGGACAAAATCCGGTGCCGGAAAGTATACTCCGTCGCGCCATGCGGACCACGGATACCAAGCAGGGATGGAGCTGCGCACTGGCCGTTCTGGTCTGGCTGACCTGGAGTCAGCCTTATCTGGAAGCGCAGCAGCGGGAACTGAAATTCAGCCCGAAAGTCCTGGAGGTGCTGAATATGCCCCTGGTGGAATTAAAGCCGGATGATCCACCGCTGCTCCGGCTCAAGAAAGAGCGGTTTAATGCGGCCTTAAGCGAAGCCAAGGCACGGTTCGACCTGTATAAACGCGGGTTGACCAAACTCCCTGACCTGATCGACGTGGGCGAAAGATTGTTTGGCGCCGAAGTGGACCTCTATGACACACCGCAAGAAAAGGCCCGGGTGATTCAGCGGCACCTGGACGTCTATAACGAGGCGGAAGCAAACCTGGAGAAGCAGGTCAAGGAGGGGCTGGCGACGCGCGCCGACCTTGAGCGCTTGCGATACAACAAAGCGTCACTGGAAATCGAGCTTTACAACGTCAGAAACAGCCAGGTGCAGCCTGCACCGACCCCGGCAGCCTCCCCGGCGCAGTGAGAAGGGCAACGCTGTTCATACCGTTTACGCTCTGACGCTTTGGCTCGGGCCAGCATGGCACGAGCAAGTTTTTCGTGTGAAATACAATAAGTTCTGTTAATTTCCACGGATGACGCCGAAGTCGTTCGGCCGCGAACCGCCCTGACAGGCGTGCATCGTAGTCAACGCTGATAATTGCGGCCCGGCTCCAGGCGTCCAAAGACCGCGTACAGACTCTATTGCGAATGGATTGGCTTAAGGCTCTCTTCTCGAGTTCAAACTTTATGCCCCACGGGTTCTGCTATACCTGGGACCCGTATGTCATCTGGTTGAACGCCGTTTCCGACGCCCTGATCGCCCTGGCTTATTACACCATCCCGATCACGCTCGTTTATTTTGTGCGGCGCCGGAAGGACCTGGCCTTTGATTGGATATTTGTCTGCTTCGCCGTTTTCATCGTCGCTTGCGGGACCACCCACGTGATGGAGGTGGTGAGCATCTGGCGCCCCATGTATTGGCTGGTCGGCGTGATCAAAGCCTTCACGGCCGCCGTCTCGGTGCTGACCGCACTCGCCTTGATCCCGCTAATCCCGCGAGCGATAGCGCTCCCGAGCCCGAAAGCGCTGCGGGAGGCGAACTTGGCGCTCCAGGAAGCTCAGGATGCCTTGCAGAAAACGAACGAAGCGCTTGAGGCGAGGATCGCGGAACGTACCGCGTCGCTTGCGGCGGCCAACGCCGCGCTGTCGGCTGAAATCGAAGAACGGAAACGGGTGGCGGAACACCTCCAGGAAAGCGAGCGCCAGCTTCGAACCGCCATGGTAAGGTCTCCCATCCCGGCCATGATCTACGACGAAGAAGGTGTGGTCCGGTTGTTGAGCGAGGGTTGGACGGAATACTCCGGCTATACCCTGGCGGATATCCCCAGCCTGCGGGACTGGACGCGGCAAGCCTATAACGGCCGGAGCGAAGCCGTGAAAGCGTACATCGATAAACTCTTCGCCCTTTCTGATCCGGTCCGCGAGGGCGAATGGACGATTCGGGCCAAAAACGGCGACCACCGCGTCTGGAGATTCCATACCATCCCGCTCGGGAAGGACCGGTCCGGCAAGCGGCTGCTGCTGAGCGAGGGGGTGGACATCACCGAGCAAAAACAAGCCGAGCGGCAGAAGGACGAGTTTCTGGCGCTTCTGGCCCACGAGTTGCGTAACCCCCTGGCTCCGATCTGCAGTGCGTTGCACGTGATCGGCTTGCCGGCGGCCAATCCGGCGACGGTCGATCAGATGCGGCAAATGGCGGAACGGCAGGTCTGGCATATGTCCCGGCTGCTGGATGACCTGCTGGACGTGGCTCGCATCAGCCAGGGGCGGTTTGAACTTCGTAAGGAACCGGTTGAAATCGGGCCGGCCCTGGAGGGCGCGGCTGAGTCGGTCCGCCCGTTTTGTGATGAGCGCAGGCATGAGCTGAAGGTGATTCGGCCCGCCCGCCCCCTCTGGGTTCAGGCGGACCGCACGCGCCTGGAGCAGGTCCTGATCAACTTGCTCAACAATGCGGCCAAGTACACCGACCCGGGGGGCCGGATCCGGCTGAGTGCCGAACCGGAGAACGCGCACGTGGTGATCCGGGTGCAGGACACGGGCATCGGCATTGTACCGACGATGCTGCCGCGCATTTTCGAGCTGTTTGTTCAGGTCGAACGGCGGCTCAACCATTCGGCGGGCGGGGTGGGAATCGGGTTGTCGCTGGTCAAGAAGCTGGTCGAGTTGCACGGCGGAAACGTGGAAGCGTTCAGCCAGGGACCCGGTAAAGGCAGCGAATTTATCGTGCGGTTGCCGGCTGCGCGCGCCCTCAGCGAGGCTGATCCCGTTTGGGAGGCGCAGGGAGCATGGCAGGCGGGGGATGAAGGGCCCGGCGCAACTCACGCTGGTTTGCGCGTCCTGGTCGTCGACGATAATGTCGACGCGGCGGATGGCCTGGCGGCGGCGTTGAGACTCAACGGGCACGAAGTGTGGGCGGCTTACGACGGGCCGGGCACGCTGGCGATTGCACAAACCTTCCGGCCCCAGGTGGTGCTCCTCGACCTCGGTCTGCCGGGCATGGATGGCTACGAAGTGGCGCGCCAGTTGCGGGAAAAGCCGGAGATGAAACGAACGTACCTGGTGGCCGTCACCGGATGG
>JAFAUY010000246.1 GCA_019243005.1 Verrucomicrobiota bacterium
TCGAGCTGTTGCGCCCGCACCTGGTTTGATTCTGCCGAGAGCAGCCATGAATCAGAACACGGTCTTAAGCCTCTACGAGAAAATTGAGGCGCTCGTGCGGCGTCTGCCGGGCCCTTTGCAGAAGGCGGTCAGCGAGGAACTCAGCCCGTTGAAGCAGATCTTCCTGACCCAGCGACCGGCGCGTTTGGTGCTCTTGGGCCAGGCCGCCGCCTCCCCCGAGCAGCTTTTCTCGGCCTTGTTTAATTGCCGCCTTGACGTTTCGAACCTCACGTCGCCGAACGCCTGGCTAAATTTCCACCATCGTGGGCTCGGCGGCTTCAGGCTTTTGGATGCCCGGCGCCTGAGCGACACCAGCCATTCCTGGAGAGAACTCGAAACCGCCCTTAGCCAGGAGCAGCCCGACGAATTGCTCTTTCTCGTCGACGGATCCCGCGACTTCGATTTGGCTCTGGAGTGCGAGCAGGCAACCCGCATCGTCGAATTGTGCAACCGCCGCTACCAGGCTTCTCCACCCCTGATCGGCGTGCTCGATTTCCCTGCAGGGTTGGATGAGCGAACCCGCAGCCAGCGCAAGCTCCAGTTTCAGGCCTGGCTGGACGGCCAGCCGCAATTCAAGCAGGCCTTCGTCCGTGTCCTGGACGTCTGCTCCTTTGCCAGGTTCCGCCAGGATGGCACGCTCGACACCGAGCGTGATGAGCGAAGGAACATCGACGAACTGGCGGAGTTGCTGGTCCGCGAACTTCCACCGGAAGCGCAGGTGGAATTGGCCCGGTTGCTTCGCGTCAAGAGTGTTCAGAAACAAACCGCCCAGAGGCTGGTACGCTCGATGACCGCCATTTCGGCCGCCATTGGCGCCCAACCCATTCCCCTGGCCGATTTTCCCATCCTTACGGGGTTGCAGGTCGCCATGGTTGCCGGGGTGATGTACCTGGGCGGCCGGGAATTAAGCGTTCGCTCCGCGGCGGAATTCTGTGCCGCCATGGGTACCAACATCAGCGTCGCCATGGTCCTTCGGGAAACCGTGCGCGCTGCCGTCAAGATCATTCCCGGCTGGGGTAACGCCATTTCGGGCGGAGTCGCCGCCACCGGTACCTACGCGATCGGGCGCGCCGCGACCGAGGTTTTTGTTGAGGGCAAGGCGCTCGCGGATGCTCGCCGTCTCTTGCAGCGGTTCAGACGGAAAAGTAACGACCGGGGCAAATAAACGGGCGCATCCGGCCTCCCGAACGCCGGCGTAACGCGGTAAAGTGCTCGGTGTGGTGCAGCGAATAAGGTGTGAGTAACCGACAAAAACCGGCGAAGAATCTGCGCAAAACCGTAACTGGAGGGCCGTTGCCGGCGTGACCCTGTCTGAGATCATGTCAACGCTGGAGCGGCTTGGGGCAGCTCCACTCAAGTCCCTCGGCCAGAATTTCTTGCATGATCAGAACCTGGCCGGGTGGATCGTCCGGCAGCTTGAATTGAGCCAGGGTGAGCACGTTGTCGAGATCGGTCCGGGGCTGGGTGCGTTAAGCGGTTACCTCGAGGGCGCGGGCGTGTCGGCAACTTTGATCGAAAAGGATTCGGCCTACGCCGCCTACCTGCGCGAGAAATTCGGTCCGGCGGGTTTTGAGGTGATCGCAGGCGACGCTTTGGATCAGGACCCGCGCCGGTTTTTCGCCCGGCGTCCGGTTAAGCTGCTCGGGATGCTGCCGTACTACGCATCATCCGCGTTGCTCCTCCATTTTACGCGGGAACCGTGCCCGTTTTCGCGGGTTGTCATCACCGTTCAAAAGGAAGTGGCCGAACGGATCACCAGTCAGCCCGGCAGCAAATCCTACGGGTCCCTGTCAGTGGCGCTTCAGCGCCGGTGGCATGTGGCCAGACTCAGGACGTTGCCGGCGAGCGTGTTTGTGCCGCAGCCTCAGGTGGACTCAACCGTGGTGCTGATGACGCCCAAACAGGGGGCGGAGTTGGTGCCCGTCGACGCGGACCGTTTCGAAGCTCTGGTGCGCCTCGGTTTTCGTGAACGGCGCAAACAGTTGCGAAAACTTCTGGGCACCGTCTATGCACCGGAATGCCTGGACCGCGCTTGGGCGCAACTGCGGCTGCCAAGCGACGTTCGGGCGGAGGCCCTTTCGGTTCCGGACTGGATCACCCTCTGCAATGCCCTTTCGGACCCGCGGCTTGAGGGCGGCTCCGGGACGGAACGGTTGCAGGTGGTCGACGCGGCGGACAATCCGGTCGGAGGCTTGGACCGCGCCACCGTGCACGCCGAGAAACGGTTGCATCGGGCGGTCCATGTGTTGCTGGCGAATCCGGGCGGCGAACTTTTTCTCCAGCGCCGTTCCTTCGTCAAAGACCGCTTCCCGGGACGCTGGGATTCGAGCGCGGCCGGGCACGTCGACCTGGGTGAAGATTATGTCTCTTGCGCCCATCGTGAGGTGGTCGAAGAACTCGGACTTCAAGCCGAACTTCAACCGGTGGGAAAACTCCCGGCCTCAGAGATGACCGATCAGGAGTTCGTGACGGTCTTCTGCGGTCGCACCGACGAAACGCCTTCGCCCAATCCGCTGGAGATCGACGCGTTTGGCGCCTTTCCGCTTGGCACCATTGATGAATGGGTCGAACGCTGCCCTGAAGATTTCGCCCCTGCCTTCATCGGGTGTTACCATTTGGCGCGCGGCCGCTTGGAACAGCTTTTGGCTCGGCCGCGGCGATGATTTGATTTCCCGGATCGCGTCCGGGATGGTATGATGCACTTTGCTCGCATGCCGATTCAGGCCATTGAACCACGCCGCCTTTACTTGCAGATCGCCGGCCAGCTCCGGTCGCTTATTGAGGCCGGAGAATTTCCGCCCGGCAGCCGCCTGCCGGCCGAACGCGACTTGGCCAAACAGCTGGGTGTTTCCAGGCCATCCCTGCGCGAAGCGCTCATTGCGTTGGAGGTGGAAGGGTACGTCGATGTCCGGCCCGGTTCGGGCATTTTGGTGACCGCGCGCGAACATACGGCGCCCGACGAGTTAGGGGGGGAGGGTCCGTTGGAAATCATCCGGGCCCGGTGTTTGATCGAGGCGGAGGTTGCCGCCGAAGCCGCT
>JAFAUY010000291.1 GCA_019243005.1 Verrucomicrobiota bacterium
CGTTGCTGCGCGGCGCGGTTTGCGGTTTGATGACCACGGCGGGCGGCATCGGTCACACCATTCCGTTCCTGATTCCCAATTTTTACGTGGCGACCGGGGTCGCGGTCGTGGTGGTCGCAATCGAACTGATCGTGATCGCGTACATCCGCAACCATTACATGGATACGCCGCTGCTCTCGGCGATTTTCCAGGTTG
This sequence comes from Verrucomicrobiota bacterium, assembly GCA_019243005.1. GTDB lineage: Bacteria > Verrucomicrobiota > Verrucomicrobiia > Chthoniobacterales > JAFAMB01 > JAFBAP01. The sequence goes on from JAFAUY010000291.1 coordinate 196, forward strand.
TACTCGGCGGTGTGCTGGTTTTCCTGGCAGGCATCCTGATCGGCTCGTTCTGACTTGAGTTTAGCCTCGTGCCGCACGCGGATTTGCCCGGCACGCGTCACAGAGATGAACATCCTCGCGATCCTGCAGAGCCTTAGCCCGAAGCAACGCAGCGCCGTGGTTGCGGCGTACCTGGGGTGGACCCTCGACGCTTTCGATTTTTTTATCCTGATCTTCGTCCTTAAAGACGTTATCCGAGAATTTCACAGCGACCTGAGCGCGGTCTCATTCACGGTAAACCTCACCCTGGCGATGCGACCGTTGGGCGCTTTGTTATTTGGCCTGATTGCTGACCGTATCGGCCGCCGGCCTACGCTGATGGCCGACATCCTGTTTTACTCCGCGGTGGAGTTTGCCTGCGGGTTCGCGCCTTCGCTGGGGGTCCTGCTCGTTCTCCGTGCGCTTTATGGGATTGCGATGGGCGGTGAATGGGGCGTAGGCGCCTCGTTAACGATGGAAACGATCCCGGCACCGGCTCGCGGGATCGTTTCGGGTATCCTGCAAGCCGGGTACCCGTCAGGTTATTTGCTGGCTTCGCTGGTCAACTGGACTTTGTACGAACACATCGGCTGGCGCGGCATGTTTATGGTCGGCGCCCTGCCGGCGCTGCTGGTGCTGTACGTTCGCCGTCAGGTGGAGGAATCGCCGATCTGGCTCGAACACGAGCACCAGGGGGGCGCGCTCAGGTTGGGTCCCATTGCGCGACAATGGAGGCTGTTTTTGTACGTCATCCTCCTGATGACCGCGTTCAATTTCTTCAGCCACGGCACCCAGGATCTTTATCCATTGTTCCTGCAGCGGCAGCACCACTTCAACCCCGCCACGGTTTCGATGATCGCGGTTATCTACAATGTCGGGGCGATCCTGGGCGGCCTGACCGGCGGCAGCCTGTCCGAACGGATTGGCCGCAAACGGGCGATCATTTCGGCCGCTTTGCTGGTGTTACCGGCCCTTCCGTTGTGGGCCTTTGCGCGATCGCCGCTCTGGCTGGCCACTAGTGCGTTTATCGTCCAGTTTCTGGTCCAGGGCGCGTGGGGGGTGGTCCCGGTGCACCTCAATGAACTATCACCGGGGGACGTCCGGGGAACATTCCCGGGGTTCACTTACCAACTCGGGAACCTCTTTGCTTCCGGAAACCTTTATCTGCAAAGCCTGATCGTGGAGCGCTCCGGGGGCAATTTCGGTCTGGCGCTCGCGTCGGTCGCCGCCATCGTCGCCGTGTTGCTGTCCATTATCACCCATTTCGGACCGGAAGCGCGCGGGGTCGCCTTTAGCCTGCATCGCTCACAAATCGCTCGATAATCCCTAGGGATTTTGTGAGCGATGCAGGCTGTAGCAGCGGCATTCTCCGGCTACGCCGGAAAATGCCGCTGCTTTCCGGCCCGCGATGAGTTCGTCGCTTCGGGTTTTCGCGGGATTTTTGCGGGCTACCGCTCAGAGGTCGACTCCGAAACCGACAACGGCAATGAACTCAAAAAAGTCTTCGTGATCCGTGTAGGTCAGGTCGCCCCCGGCACCGGCCTCGGCGACCCAGACGTCTTTCGAGCAGGCGTTGTTTTCCACCAAAAAGGCGTAGTAATTCCCGTTGCCATCCTCCGCGAACGGCACCCCCGTTTCACGATTAAACTCTTCGCGCCCATCCCACATCGAGAACTGGCTTTCAGGATCGGGCGACAGAACGGTCACGGTGCCGATCTCGCCGGCACCGAATTTCTTGAGGAAATAGCGGTACTCCTCGGGAAAACGGAACCCAGCCTTTTTTTCGAGCTTAGCCAGCGTTTCCTCCTTCAGAGGCTCCTCACGCACCAAATAGTCTGAGCTGAGCTGCTCGGGGTCTTCCTCCCGGATCTCTTTGATCAGATCGTCGAACTCTTCCTGGGTCATAATGAACGTGAACGTTGGGATAGATGGCACCTTTACGCGCCTCGGCAAGCGCGAACATCGCAAGGTTCAGGCTTACGTCGCTTCGCGCCGGGCTTGAGGTACCGCGAAGGCCTCGGGCGGAGGGAAAAACGGGGCGCGGCGCTTCCTGAAAGGCCCGGAGGAGGGTGACGGTTGTTCCGTTTTGACCAATCTTTTCAGTCCAGAGAGCAATTTGGCTGTTTCTTGACACTCGCTTGCCCTGGTTTTCACCGGTTACCTCCGGGGAATGCGGCTGGAACGTTCCTGGCACGTGAGATGCTCCCGTAAACCCTGCGTTCATTCAGGGGGTCCGAATGCAGGCTTGCGTGGAAGCGTGAGAAACTAATGCGAACGTCGGGGGGATCAGGGACGAGTCGGATTAAGTACGTTGCGCGAGCATACGGCGAGGAAGTGGACTTGGAGGGAGTGCCACTTCCTCGCTCTTTTTTCCCCGAAGGCGAAGCACGACGCGGCCATGAAAAAGATCGAGGCGATCATCAAACCCTTTAAGTTGGAAGAAGTTAAATCGGGGTTGGCTGAGCTGGGGATCGAAGGCATGACCGTCAGTGAGGTTCGAGGGTTCGGGGTTCGGGGAACCAACGATCCGCTGCAAACGTGGTCCGGATCCAGCCGTTTCCTGCCGAAATTGAAACTTGAACTGATCGTAAGAAACGAATTGCAAGGCTCCGCCGTTACTGCAATAAAGCAGTGCGCGCGGACGGGCAGACAAGGAGACGGCAAAATTTTTGTGCAGGACCTCCTCGAAGTGATCCGCATCCGCACCGAGGAGCGCGGAGATCAGGCAATCTGAGGCCGTGCCTTCCTCAAACTCGGCCAGACAGAACTTTAGAAGCAAAACGGAACATCTATGACCCCAGCGGAAGTTTCTCAATTTATTAAGGATAAGGGAATTAAACTTATCGATTTCAAATTCGCGGATCTGCTCGGTACCTGGCAGCATTTCACCACGACCCTGACCGAGTACAATGAGGACATTTTCAACGACGGCCTTGGCTTCGACGGCTCCAGCATCCGCGGGTGGAGGGCCATCCACGCGAGTGACATGCTGGTCATCCCGGACCCCCAGACGGCCTGGATCGACATCTTCAATGCTGAGCCGACCCTCAGCTTCATCTGCACCATCAGGGATCCGATCACCCGCGAGCCTTACGATCGTGACCCGCGCGGGGTGGCCGAAAAAGCGGAGGCGTACCTGAAAAGCACGGGCCTCGCCGATACCGCCTTCTTCGGTCCGGAAGCCGAATTTTTCATCTTCGACGACGTCCGCTACGATTACACCGCCAACAGTTCGTACCACTCGCTGGACAGTTCGGAAGGCATCTGGAACACCGCGCGCGAAGAGTTTCCAAACCTTGGCCACAAAATCCGGCACAAGGAAGGTTATTTCCCGGTGGCGCCCACCGACACGCTTCAGGACATCCGTAACGAGATGTGCCTCGAGATGGAGAAGGCCGGGGTACCGATCGAGCGCCAGCACCACGAGGTGGCGACGGCCGGCCAGGCAGAGATCGACATTCGTTTCGCGCCGCTCAAGCTCATGGGCGACCACATGA
>JAFAUY010000359.1 GCA_019243005.1 Verrucomicrobiota bacterium
GGCAGCTCGGTCGGGGTGGCGCCCATCTTGCTGTCGTCGGCGTAGAGGTCGTCGGCGGCCCACCACGCGGCGTTGAGCTGCGCGGCGATCAGCAGGCGGTCGGGATCATCGGTATCGGTGTGGGTGAGCATCGCCAGCCGGCCAAACCCGGCCCGGCGCATCAGATCGGCCTGGTCATCGGTGAAGCCGCAGTCTTTGGCCCAGATCAACAGCCGGTCGTCCACCTCGGTGGCCAGCGAGTCGTCCACCCGCTCGACCGCCGGGACGTACAGCGGCGCGGCCGTGCCGTCCCCCCAGGGGCGTTCCAGGTACGCCGGGCTGGGAACGCTGCCCAGGGTGAGTTCCCGCGCGAGGCGGGCCGCCGAGGTGCCCAACCCCGAGGGGCCAGCCCAGACCGCGGCGACCAGGGCGCTTTCCGGGTCCGGCGGGACCGGGCAGTCGCGGTGCGGCGGCGGGTCGATCAGGGCAGTCGCCTCGGTGGTGGGAATGATGTCCGTCATCCGGACAACTCCTCACAGTTTTGCGGTGCTCGGGCCTCGGGATACGCGAACGCACTGATACACCACAGCCTGGCAGGCCGGTGCTGGCAAGGACATCCACCAACCAGGGTCCGTAGTTTCTACGGACCTATTGGCTAGGCCGAAGGGGTGTTGGTCCGTATCGCATCCGTAAATCGAGGTCCGTACCTTCTACGGATGTTGCCTGGTGTGGCGCTCCCCTAGAGTAGATCGTGATCATAGCATTCATGGCATCCGCGTCTATGGCATTCCATTCCTCATGGCTTCATGGATAGCGCTGTCGTGGGTATTGGTACGGATATAGATCGGTGGTGTGTGGTGTGACTACATCGACGGAGACCGAGGCGGGTGTGAATGGTCAGCAGCCGCAGAATGGTCAAGGTCCGCTGTTGACTCTGGCTACGGAAGCTGCTCGCAATCTGGCCACGACGACCAAGTCGCAGCCGCAGATGCAGGCGATTACGTCGCGTTGGCTGTTGCGGGCGTTGCCGTGGGTGGAAGCGGTGGGGGGGACTTTCCGGGTGAACCGCCGGGCCAGTTTTACGTTGGGTGATGGCCGGATCCAGTTCCGGATGAATGGTGATGAGAACATCAAGCCCATCCCTGAAGAGCTGTGCGAGCTACCTATGCTTTGCGGTCTGGATTATGTGCAGCATCGGGACATGCTGGCGGAGTTGGCAGACGCGTTCCAGCTGCGCAATATCGAACGCGGATCTGCCATTGTGCAGCAGGGCCAGCCAGCCGATCGACTGTTTCTCATCGCCCATGGCAAGGCGAACAAGATTGGCCCGGGTAAGTACGGCGACCCCACAGTGCTGGGAACTCTCCACGACGGTGACTATTTTGGCGACCGGGAATTGGTGACAGAATCCGACAGTTGGACGTATACCGTACGCGCGGTCACCCCACTAAAGGTCTTGGAGTTGTCCGAGCAGACTTTCCGGCAACTGGTCGATCGATCCGACCCTTTGCGGAACAGTTATGAGAAATTCCGGGACATCGTGGCCAATGCTGCTGAAGCCGCGAATGAACATGGCGAGAAGAGAATCCAGCTCAGTGCCGACCATCCGCAGGAATACCCACTGGATGGCACGTACGTCGATTATGCGCTGTCACCCCGAGAGTATCAGCTCAGCGTGGCGCAGACTGTGCTGCGGGTGCATTCCCGCGTTGCGGATCTGTACAACAACCCGATGAATCAGTTCGAAGAACAACTTCGGCTGACCATTGAGGCGCTGCGGGAAAAACAAGAAAACGAGCTAATGAACAACACAGAGTTTGGGCTTTTGCACAACGCTGAACCGGATCAGCGGATCAGTACCCGCAGCGGGCCACCCACTCCCGATGACCTCGACGAGCTGATCGCCATCGTGTGGAAAGACCCGGACGTCATCCTGGCACACCCCCGGGCCATCGCCGCATTCGGGCGGGAATGTAATAACCGGGGCCTATATCCAGCCAGCGTTGATCTGGGCGGCCACAAGGTGCCGGCCTGGCGTGGCATTCCGATGCTGCCGTGCAACAAGATCCCGGTGGACAACCATCAGATGAGTTCCATTATGCTGATGCGAACCGGGCTGGAAAAACAAGGCGTGATCGGTCTGCACCAGACGGGACTGTCCGATGAGGTCCAGCCCGGATTGAACGTTCGCTTCATGCACATTGACGATAAAGCCATCATGCACTACCTGGTCAGTGCATACTACTCGGCTGCGATCATGGTTCCGGACGCTATCGGCATTCTGGAAAACGTCGAGGTAGGCGTTTACCATGACGACGGGCCTCCTTCCCTGAACGGGCAGACGCCGCAATCTTCGGAATCTGGAGGATCCTCGGGACAGCGGTCCTCGCGAAAGTCGAAGTAAGAAAACGACTGCGCTCATCGAGGACTGGTCATGCGACCCTTCGAGCTGCCAGATTTCTATATGCCTTATCCGGCCCGCTTGAATCCACATCTGGACTCGGCGCGAACGCATACTAAAGCATGGGCGCGCGAGATGGGAGTACTGGAGGACGCGTCCGGTGGTGCATCGAGTATTCCCATCTCGCGCGCCCATGCTTTAGTGTGCGTTCGCGCCGAGTCCAGATGTGGATTCAAGCGGGCCGGATAAGGCATATAGAAATCTGGCAGCTCGAAGGGTC
>JAFAUY010000386.1 GCA_019243005.1 Verrucomicrobiota bacterium
CTTTCAAAATTGCCCGCTCGGCACGGCGGTAATCATCGATTGATGCTCCCACGCCTGAAGGCGTGGGATTCTGGTCCTCGTGTCGCCATTCCCGAGGGTTTGGCTCGACTTACCCAGTTGAGGGGACCACCATAAGACCCCGTAGCCCAAATCGAAACCGGCTATTACCACCGGCCTTTGCGTGGATTCGAGCCACAGACCCCCGAAGGGGCCGTGCAGAAGCGCCCTTAAAAGGGCTTCCACAAGTTCAATCTATCCTTCAACGTTTTACCCGCAGGAGGTTGTCGCCTGCGGAACGCCTTACGTTGACTCTCAAAGAACCAGTCCCAACCTGCCGAAAAGATGTTCATGCGTACAGCCAAAAGGCGAAACGAACTTTAAGCCATTGTTCCCGTTCTCAATGATCCGATTCATCCCGCGGCTAAAGCCCGTGGGCTTTCTCGGGCGATTCTGTAACGCCACCCCTCCTCATTTGTGGCATTTTTCCGCTTGTGGCATTTGTGGCATTCTCTTAGAGCTTGCTGGGGCGAATGGCGACGTTTCTTCTTCCTGACTTTCAGGACTGGCCTGTCTCACTGTTTCCAGACCGCATGGTCCTGGTCAATAAGATCCTGCCCAGGCTGTCTGAGCCGGGAGTGACGATGCTCTGGGTCGGCTGCCGCCCTTACACCCGCCGCTACCCTGGGATGATGGAACGCCGGGGTGCCCTCTGTTATACCCTGGAAATCGACCCGACGGCGCGGCGTTGGGGACACCCCGAGAGGCATACGGTGGGTGATCTGAAAAACGTGGCGGCACTCTATCAGGCGGAACAGTTCGACGTGGCGCTGGTTAACGGGGTATTCGGCTGGGGCCTTAATTCCGTCGAGGGGCAGAATGAAGCCATTGCGGGGCTTGCCCGTGTGCTGAAACCGGGTGGCATGCTGGTGCTGGGCTGGAACACGGATCGCTCTTGCGACCCCTGCAAACTGCCTGCGGCAAGCCGGTTTTTTACCCCATCCCAGCGTCCGGGTTTTGAGCGACGGATCGCGTTTGGCGCCGTTACTCACGTCTATGACTTCCTCAGCCGCCGGCCCGGCCCGCTTGAAAACCCGGTGCCCGGCCGCTGAGAGCGACCGGCTCCGCCGCCGGTACGGCGATCGCCCCGAGGCGGTCCGCTCAGTCGAGCGGCACCAGAAAATACTTCCAATCGCCGACGTTGTGGGCGTTGCGGATGAAGCACGTGCTGGGCAGTTCGCGAGGTGCTTCCGGTCTCCTGCGCAGCTCTAAACCGACTTCTCCGGGCAAACGGCTGCCCTTGAGGCTATTCACGCGACGGTCGGCCAGCACACAATTTTCCCAAGTGGTTTGCCCCCCGCGGGAACGCGGCACGACGTGATCAATGTTGCCTTCATGCGGGGCCAGCTTGCGCCCGGTGTATTGGCAGCGTCCTCCGTCACGTTCCCAGATCCCTTTGGCCGACAACTTCGGCCGGCGTCTCGGAACCCGGTTATAGCGGGTCAGGACCAAAACCGTGGGAACCCGAACCAGGCCGCGGATGGTTCTAACCGCGTCGTCGTCACCACGGACCGGCAATTCCAGCCATTCGGACCATTTGACCGGTCGCATGTCCCCCGCTTCCTGAATGTCCAGAGCGGTGGCGTTGCCGTTGGCCATCAGGCAAAACGCTTGTGCCGGCGATCTCACGTTGATCGCCTGCCAGTTGCGGTTCAGGACCAGGACCGTGCATTTATGCAGGACGTCATTCATGGCATCGAACTGGAGCCGCAGCCGTGCGCGAAGACGGCACACTAATGCCTGAAAGCAGAGATGTTGTCCAGCCTTGTCGCCGATCATACCAGAGCTGGTATCAGGGGTGCGCCGGGCGGCGTTCCAGCCACAACTGCTGGCGGAACGTAAACAAACGCTGATGCATCTTCCGCCATTTGCTATGTTGCATGCCCATGCCGTTGCCGTGCGATTACCATAACCATCCGCAAGCCCATGTGCTGCAGCCTTACACCCTCGATTTACTTCAACCCTGGATTTTCCGCGCACGCCAGGCCGGCATCCGGAGCCTGGCGTTTACCGACCACGACCGGTACCACGAAGGAGTCGACTTCGATGTCGTTGATCGTCTCAGGGAACAGCACCCGGACGTGCAGATCCTGATCGGCATCGAACTCGACAATGACCCGGTGACTTCCGAGCGCGGTGCGCGTTGGGTCGAGCAACATTGGGAAAAACTCGACTTCGTGCTGGGATCGGTCCATTACCTGCCCGGTGCCGCGGAGATGTTCGATCGTGCCGACCAAAGCGGGCAGTTAACGGATCGCTACGGGCTGGAAAGAGCTTTTGACCTCTATCGGGCGGAGCTGCAGAAAATCCTGCAGCGCGGCCTGATTGACTGTTTTGCGCACCTCGACCTGATCAAAATCCATCACCTTTACCCGGAAGGTTACGAACCGGCGGCCTGGTTCGGGCCGGTCCTGGAAATGATCCAGGCCGCCGGGTTGGCCATTGAGGCGAGTACCGCCGGATGGCGTAAAAAGGTCGGTGAACAGTACCCGCACGTTGCCATTCTCGAACTGGCACGCGCCGGAAGCCTGCCGGTCACCACCGCCTCCGATGCGCACGCGCCAGCTCAATTGGGCGCCGATTTCGACCGGTTGGAACAGGTTTTGGTCCAGGCCCGGGTGGCCAACCTCGTCCGCTTCGCACGGCACAAACCAATGCCGGAAGAAAATGCCGCAAGCGGAAAAATGCCATAAATGGAAGAGCAGAAAAATGCCGCAGCTTACAGACTCCCCTTTGCGACGCTTATCTAAATACCGCAAATACCACGAAAAGATGACACCAGTGGACTTCTGTCATTTGTGGCATTTTTCCGCTTGTGGCATTTGTGACATTTTCCTTACACCGCCGTCAGCGGCGGGAGCATCATCACGCCCTGAACCACCCGGCGCTCGAGCTGATCAATCCGGAGACGCAGCACGGCCTCGACGGTTTTCAAAAACGGGTTGAAACTGTCGGTCAGGGCCACCTGCAGGGTGCCGGGATCGGCATGGGTGTTACGCAACCCTTTTTCTTCGAGTACCTGACGGACCGCCGCGGCGCAGTTAAACGCCGAATCGATCAACGCCACGCTCGGGCCGGCAAGCTCTGCAATCAAAGGTTCCAGCAAGGGGTAGTGGGTACAGCCGAGCACCAGCGTGTCGACGCCCGCGGCAAGCAGCGGGTTGAGGTAACGTTCGAGAACTTCCCGCGTGACGGGGTCGTCGAGCCAAGCTTCTTCAATCAGGGGCACGAGCAACGGGCAAGCTTGGCTGATAACCTCGACGCCGGCCTCAAAAGCCTCAATCGCCCGGTCGTATGCCGCACTCGCCACGGTGGCGCGGGTTGCCAGGATACCGATCTTGCCGTTTCGGGTCTGTTGCACGGCCGCGCGGGCACCCGGGACGATGACCCCCACCACCGGGATGCGCAGGGTCTGCTGGAGGCGCGGTAAAGCCAGGGCGGAGGCGGTGTTGCAGGCAACCACGATCATTTTGGCGTTTTCCGCCAGGAGCAGCCCGGCAATCTCCAGGCTGTAACGCTCGATCGTGGCCCGGTCTTTGCCCCCATACGGCAAGCGAGCGGTATCGCCGAGGTAAAAAATGTCTTCCTCCGGCAGCAGTTCGCGAAGGGCACGAACGACCGTGAGGCCGCCGATACCGGAATCGAAGACCCCGATGGGCTGGATGGCCGGATCATTATTTTGCGGCTGCTTCGGGAAGTGCATAAACGTCGTTGGAGAACGGCGTCCAAATGCTGCCGGGCGTGGCGGCTGCAGCGCTGGCCGGCGGAGCGGTATTGCCTTTGGCGATGGTGCCGGCTGAAGCGGCGCCGCTGCGTTCGACGGCACGGTTGTAAGTTTCGATTCCCTGAACAATTGCCTGAGCCATGTTCTGCCGGAAGGCGGGATTCGCGATGCGCACGTCGTCGATGGCATTGGTAAGAAACCCGCCTTCAATCAGGACCCCCGGTACGGTATTATCGCGCAGCACGACGAAGCGCGCGCGCTTTATGCCGCGGTCACCAACGCCCAGCCGCGTAATCAGGGCGGTATGGATGGCGGTCGCCAGGGCGATGTTTTCCGCGTCGCGCACGTTGCCGAGACAAGGCCGAAAATCCGAAAAGGTCAGGTTGGTGTCGTTCGACGACGGCACCCCGCGCGGCGCCAGGCAGTAGGTCTCGATGCCTTCAGCATCCCCGCGCATCCCGGAGTTGAAGTGCACGCTTATGAACAATGCGTTGCTCTGATTGCTGGCAAACGCGGCACGCAGTTCCAGCGGGATAAAAACGTCAGCCGACCGGGTAAGGCGCACGTTGTACCCGGCGGCTTGCAACAGGTCGCGGGCACGCAGCACCACGTCAAGGGTGAAATCCTTCTCGTTACCGCGAACGCTGCGCGCGCCTTGATCGAATCCCCCATGGCCGGCGTCCAGCACGATGGTCCGCGCCGGAGCGGTTTGGATTCGGGCAGGCCTCAGCACCGGTTCAACCAGCTTGCTGAGGTCGATCCGCGAGATGGCCGGTCGATTATCGATGCTGATGAGGGGGAAACTCAGAATGAACTTGAGCCCGTTGAGGTAAAGCTCGCGCGAATTGACGCTTCCCTGCATTCGCAACACCGTATTTGCAAGTTGCAGATGATCGTACGCGTAGTCGGCCTGGGTAAAATTGTAAAATCGGGCGACGTCCTGCAACGGCACATAATCGCGTCCCTCAAAATTGACCACCGTCCAGTCGAAAGCCCCTGCGTGCGAAGCTGCCAGAAAAACCGCGGCGAGAAATGCCGACCACCCTCGCATAATTTAGATTTGGTAATAAAGTGCGCACAGGTTGCGCCGGGCGCATGGAAGAAGCAAGCAGATTCAACGGCCTAGCCTGCATCGCTCACAAATCGCTGGATGATCCCAGAGCCCGCAATGAGCACGTCGCTTCGGCTCCCCCGAGCGCTTTTTGCGGGCTAGCCGCCGTCTTCGCCCTGCAGTTCGTAGGCCAGCACGCTGAGGCTGTAGAGCGCTGCCGTTTCCGTGCGCAACACGATCGGGCCGAGCGTTACCGGGGCGCAGCCGGCGCTTTTGGCCGCAGCGGCCTCCGCCGGCGTAAAATCCCCCTCCGGGCCGATGAGCATGAGGGCGGATTGCGGCCGGCGGCCATGCTGGTCACGGAAATCGCGCAGCACCTGTTTGAAGCTGCGCGCATCGCGTTGCAACGAGGCGATCATCGGGACCTCATACCGGTCAAATTCCGCGAAAAACTGCTTCGGCGTAACCGGGACAGCCACTTCCGGCAGCCAATTCTGGCCGCATTGCTTGGCGGCCTCGATGACCACCGTACGCCATTTCTCGACCCGTTTCTCCCTTTCGCCGCTTTCAAGGTTCACCACGGAGCGTTCGGAGAGCAAAGGCACGATCTTCGTCACCCCCAGCTCCGTCGCCTTCTGAACGATCAAATCCATGTTTTTCCCTTTCGGGATGGCTTGCGCCAACGTGATCGCGCAACGCAGTTTGGGGCTGGACCCGAAAAGGATCGGCCTGAGCCGCACCCGGTCCTTACCTGCGTCGATGATTTCGCAGGTGATCTCGGATCCCTGGCCGTTAAAGACCGTTACCCGGGCGCCTGGCCCGAGCCGCAACACGTCGCTGCAATGGTGGGCTTCACCTCCCTGGAGGACAGGTTCCGAGTTCGACCAGAGGGACGGTGCAATGTAAAAGCGGTGACTGCTCACGTCCGCTTAACGAAAAAAGTCCTTCGCCTTGTCGAAAAAGCTCCGGTGCAGGGGGCTATTCTCCTCGCCGCACGATTCGGCAAACTCCTCGAGCTTGCGACGTTGCTCGGAGTTCAGACGGGTGGGCACCTCCACCATCACGCGAACCCGCAGGTCGCCCCGCGCTTTCGTTTCGATGTTCGCGATCCCGTGACCACGCAAACGAAACTGCGTCCCGCTCTGGGTACCGGCCGGAACTTTCAGGACCGCCTGGCCTTGGAGCGTGGGTACTTTCACTTCGCCTCCCAAAGCGGCCGTCGCGAAAGAGATCGGCACCTCGCAGTAAAGATCGTCGTCCTCGCGCGAAAAGACTTCGTGTTCGCGGACATGGATCACCACGTAGAGGTCACCGGGCGGACCGCCGCGCAATCCGGCCTCGCCGTTGCGTGAGGAACGCAGCCGCGCGCCGTCGTCGATACCGGCGGGAATCTTGAGCTTGATCCGGGAACGCTTTTCGATCCGGCCCTCGCCATTGCAATCGCGGCACGGACGTTCGATCACCTGACCGGTACCGCGACAGCGCGGGCACGTCTGGGACACCTGAAAAAAGCCCCGGGACGAGATTACCTGGCCCCGGCCGTGGCACGTCGGGCAGGTCGTCGCGCGCGACCCGGCCTCGGCCCCCGAGCCGTGGCAGCGGTTGCAGACATCATGCTTGAGAAGCTCAATTTCCTTCTCTGAACCGAACGCCGCCTCTTCGAGCGTGATCTGCAGGTCGTAGCGCAAATCCGCCCCTCGCTGCCGGCCGCTGCGGTCCCGCGTCCCCGCGCCGCTCCCGAAAATCTGATCGAAGATACCGCCGCCGCCCCCCTCGCCGGCCGCGCCGAACACTTCCCGGAAGATATCAAAGGGATCATGAAACCCTCCGCCAAAGTCCCCCGGACCCCGGCCGCCGGGTGCGCCCGCTCCCGCGGCGAACGCAGCGTGCCCGTACCGGTCGTAGGCGGCGCGCTTCTGTTCGTCGATCAGCACCTCGTACGCTTCGCCCAGTTCCTTGAATTTCTCCTCCGCGACGGCGTCCCCCTGATTTTTGTCCGGATGATACCTCACGGCCAGCTTACGATAGGCCTTCTTGATGTCATCCGTTGAAGCGCTGCGCTCGACGCCCAGCACCTCGTAATACTCTCGCTTCGTGGCCATGCCTAGCTCTGCTCCGTAC
>JAFAUY010000090.1 GCA_019243005.1 Verrucomicrobiota bacterium
TTCCAGTGCGCTGACAAACCCATCGTCAAACGTCAGCACAAACCCTTTAGCCTGCGTTCGCGGCGGCTCGAGGACTTCGTCCAGGTGCAAGCTTCGGGCCCCTGCCCGCTTCAGCTTGCCGACGGCCACTGAAAAGACCTTCGGCGCTACATAAAGTTGGGGCCAATTGGCTTTGGCCGGCAGGCGATTAACCCGATGAAACATGAAGATGGGTGTGGTGCCCGCCGAGTCGAGGCAACAGACCTTGGCCGCAGCGATCATGTTCATAAACGGAATTTACACCGGTATGCAATTTGGTTGAGCCGGTCTTTGCCCCGGCTGAGCTTTGCGCACCTTTTTTCGAGGTCAACGCGAGAAGAAAACCGTCCTTGCCCTGGAGGGGCCGCCAGATAGTAGCCAGAGACTTTCCGTGCTGAGCTGTACGAACCTTTTGGGGTGGCAGAGGGCGGTTTTTGCCCCGGAGGGGCAGTCCCGGAGGGACGATCGAGAGCAGCCAGGGACTTTAGTCCCTGGACGGGGCTTTATAACCTGGAAGATGCGTTTAAAAAGGGCTTGCGTCCCGTCGGGACGCTGGGAAAGGGCCGGGCGATCTCCCCGAGACGGCAACCAATCCCCGGCCGTCCACGCTTTCCCACCGTCCCGACGGGACGGATCCTCTTTTTAAATGCCTCCCAGGGACTGAAGTCCCTGGCTACTCTCGATCGTCCCTCCGGGACTGCCCCTCCGGGGCAAAAACCGCCCCCTGCCACCCGAAAATGTGGGTAAAGCTCAGCACGCAAGGGCCTGGCGACTGTCCGGCGGCCCCTCCGGGGCAAAGGCAACGGTAGCGCCGAATCTAACGGACGGTCCCTCCGGTAAGCCGGAGGGACCGAAGGCGGACAACGCGCCGCGTAACCTGACGGCGTCTCAGAAATCGTACTTGTCGATGTTTTCCTTCGTGAAGATGAAGGGCTTGCCGAGGAGGATCTGGCTGCCGTTGATGATCTGCAGTTTGCCGAGGCGGCCCGCATCCATTTCGGTGTCGCCCGGTTTGAGCTTACCGTCGGCCACGTTACGCATGGCGTACGCCGCAGCGTAACCGAGATCAACCGGGTTCCACAGCACCACTTCCTTGACGGCACCGTTCTTGACGAAGGGTTTCATCTGGTTCGGCGTAGACAACGGGATAACGGCGATCTTACCGATCAGACCCGCCGAGGTGATCGCGTCGGCTACACCCGGTCCCGCGACGCTGGAGAGGCCGATGATGCCTTTCACGTTCGGGTAGGCTTTCAGGATCTGTCCGGTCACCTTGAAGGCGAGCTGCTGGTCTTCTTCGGCCGGCAGGATTGTTACCAGGTTGAGCTTCAATCCCGCCGCGGGGATATACTTTTTGATTTCGGCGATCCAGGAGTTTTGGCCCGCGGCCGTGGTCGAACTGGTCACGATGGCGAAGTCTGCGCTCGGACCGACCTGGCTCACCAGCGAATCAATCAGGGCCTTGGCCACGCCGTCCGGAGTGCACATCTGAACGAACCATTCCCGGGCATCAGGTTCCGATTCGGCGTCGTACCCGATCACGTGGATACCGGATTTAAGCGCTTTGCGGAGCACGGGCGAAATCGCCACCGGATCGTTCGCGGCGAAGAAGATCCCATCGACCCCGCGGGAGATCGCGTTATCGATGTACTCAATCTGCTTTTGGATGTCGCCCTCGGTCGGAGCGTCCGTGGTGACCTGGGTCTGCTCACCGTTTTTGGTGATTTCGGCGCACCCTTCCGCGATCCCTTTGGCCGTCGCGCCAAAGTAACCGATGCCGATCAACTTCGGGACGTCGGCCAGGACGATCTTTTTACCTTTAAGATCCCTTGGATGCGTTGGCTGGCCGCCGTTATAGGCCACGTGGGAGCCGGAGTCGGCTGGGGGTGCGTCGGCCGCGAGCGCAATCATACCGGGCAGGGTGGCCAGGAGCAGGATGCTCCCGGTGGTGAGGAGGCGTTTTTGCAATGTCATATTTCGGGGGAACAACCAGAGGTTGGTTTCTTTCAGGAGGTTGGGGTTTTTCTGGCGGAGCGTTGGCCCGCGAGGGCGTACTTTTCTAAAAGTTGATTCAGCAGGATCGAGGCGATCAGGACGGTGCCGATGAGAATGACCGTGCCTTCGCCACGGACCCCGGAGAGCTGTAACCCATTCTTCAGCAGTTGGATGATCACAACGCCGAGCGTGGTGCCCAGGATGGTGCCACGCCCGCCGAAGATGCTGGTACCGCCGAACACCACCGCGGCGATGACGTCAAGTTCGAGCCCGGTGGCGGCGTCGGCTCGCGTGCTGGTGACGCGCGACGTGTAGATGAACCCGGCGAGGCCGGCCATAAAGCCGCTCAGGGAATAGACGATCAGCTTGACCCGGCCGACGCGGAGACCGGCGAAGCGAGCGGCGGTTTCGTTGTTGCCGATGGCGTAAAGGCTGCGGCCGAAAGGTGTGCAGGCCAACGCCAGCGCGCTTATTACCAGGACCACGACGAGCAGGTAGAGCTGCACCGGTATCCCGAACGGTTCGCCGCTGCCCCAAAACGAAAATGACTCGGGAAACCCGTGGACCGAACGCGACTCGCTGATTCCGTACGAAAGTCCGCGGTAAATGGCGAGGGTGGCCAAGGTTACGATCAGCGGCGGGACACCCAGGTATACGATCGCCAATCCGTTCAGGCAACCGGCAAGGGTGGCGCCCGCGATCGCGACGACGACGGCCAGCCACAGCGGCAGATGGAAGGTTTGCCAGGAAAACCCGAGCAGGATGGCGCTGAGCGCAACCATCGAACCGACGGACAGGTCGATCCCTCCGAGAATGATGATGAAAGTCATCGGGACGGCGAGCAGGGCCGTCTCGGTCAGGAAACGCACCTGGTTCAACAGGTTGGCCGGGGTCAGGAACCGGTCGGAGGTGAACGAGAGCACGACCATGGCAAACACCAGGATGCCGATCATCATGGCTTCCTGCACCGTTAACCAGGGCAGATTAAGAAAATGGGGGGAGGAAGCCGTCGCGCTGACGTTACCTCCGCCGACGATGCCGGCCGACGAGGTTTGCCGGCGCCGGAACACGTCGAGCAGGATCGTTAGCAGGATGAGGGTGCCCTGGACGGTCTGGAACCATTCGGACCGGATGTGCAGGAAAACGAGTGCGCTGCCGATAATCTGCAGGAGGATGGCGCCCAGGAGCGCCCCGAAGACCGTGCCGGTGCCGCCGAGGATGCTGACGCCGCCGATCACCGCGGCGGTGATGACCGTGAGCTCGAAACCGGTCACGGCGTTTGACTGGATGGCGGTAAAGTTGGTCGCGTAGAGGACGGCGGAAATACCGACGAGCAGACCATTAAGAACGAAAACCCGCATCGTGATCTTCCGCTCGGAGATCCCGGACAAGCGTGCCGCTTCCGCGTTGCCGCCGACGGCGTACAACTGGCGGCCTCCCTCGAAGTAGCGCAACCAGATGGAGAAAACGATCCCGAGAACGATCAAAACCCAAATGGGCAGCGGCACACTGAAAAAGTGGAGGCGGCTGATGGTGAAACCGGGCGGCAGCCCGTAAATCCACTTCCCGCCGGTCGCCAGGATCAGCCCGCCTTTGAGGATGCTGGCCATGCCCAGGGTGGCGACGATGGCCGGGATACGCCCGTAGGCGACCAGGATACCGTTCATCAGGCCGACCACGCCGCCCACCAGGATGGTGACCGGAAAGACGATCCAGAGAGGGGTGCCGGCGACCGCGAGTTTTCCGGCCACGGTGGCGCAAACCCCGAGCGCAGCGCCGATCGAGATGTCTATGTGCCCGCAAAGGATGATCATCGTCATCCCGATGGCGGCCACGCCGATGTAGGACGAATTATAGACAATGTCGACGAGGTTGCCGGGAGCGATGAACCCGCGGTTGATGGAACTGACTCCGGCCAGCACCACGATAAACGCAAAAATCAGGACGGTTTCCTGGCGATTGAGCCATCCCCAATCTGATTTTCGCGGATAAGCCGCCCCGGGTGAGGTGTAAGGGGCGCTTGAGCTGCTTGAATCGGAGGAGACGGTGGTGTGAGGCATAAGTTTGGCTCGGCTTCTTCGTTTCCCAAAACCTGCGGTGATCGTCGGAACGCGACCGGGGCCGCGTTTAACCGGGCGGCTTCCTTTCAGATCTCACCAGGCTTTGGGCTGGGACCGGCATCGGCGCTGGTGCTAAGGACCGCGAGCCCGCGGCCGAGCGCTGCGGCCAGGACCTTCTCCTGGTCGGCTTCCTTCCGGGTGAACTCCGCCACCAGCCGGCCTTCGCGCATCACCGCGATCCGGTCGGAGAGCCGGAGAACCTCTGGCAAATCGCTGGAGATCACCACGATCGCCATGTTCTCTTCGCGGGCCAACCGGTCGAGCAGACGATGGATTTCGGCTCGCGCGCCCACGTCGATGCCACGGGTCGGCTCATCCACGATGAGGAGTTTGGGTTTGGTGGCCAGCCACTTGCCCAGGACGATCTTTTGCTGGTTGCCGCCGGAGAGGTTGCGGGCGAGCTGGTGACGGTACGGCGTCTTGATCCGGAGCGACCCGATGAATTCATCGGCCAGGCTTTCCTCGGCCCGAAAATCGAGGAAGGGTCCGCGAACCAGTTCCCCGATCCGGGTGAGGCTGATATTCTGCGCCACGCTCATGGCCGTTACCAGGCCCTGGCGTTGCCGGTCTTCCGGAACGTAGGCGATACCCAAGGCAACCGCATCTTCCGGCCGATGAATCCTGACCGGCCGGCCCTCCACCTCGATCGATCCGGCTTCGGCCGGCATGACGCCAAAGATGGCTTGCGCGAGCTCGGAACGGCCGGAACCGATCAGGCCGGCCAATCCGACGATTTCCCCTGCCCGCACTTCAAGTGAGGCGTCGCGCAGCAGGGGTCGCCGGGCAAGGTTGCGAACCCGCAACAAGACCGGGTTGGCATTGGGAGGTGTGTCGAGGTGGGGCGCCGGCTCTTGCGAGAGCGCCCGTCCAACCATCATCCGGATCAACTCCGGCTCGGTGGTATCGCGCGTCGGCTTGGTTCCGACCAGCTTGCCATCGCGCAAGACGGTGACGCGGTTGGAGAGGGCGAAAATTTCGTCCAGACGATGGCTGATATAGATAATGGCAGCCTGCTGGGCCCGGAGTTTGCGAATGACGCCGAACAAGCGCTCGGTGTCGTGCTGAGTCAGCACGGCGGTAGGTTCGTCAAGGATCAAGATCCGCGCGTGCCGGGACAGGGCTTTGGCGATCTCCACGCGTTGACGATTACCCACCGACAAGGTTCCTACCCGGGCGCGTACGTTCAAGTCGGCGGCATCCAGGGAGGCCAACAGGTCCGCGGCTTCCTTTTCGGCCCGCGCCCAATCCAACATGGCATTGAACCAGCGACGCGGCATGTGGCCCGCGAAGATGTTCTCGGCGACCGTCAGCTCCGGGTACAAGCTGAATTCCTGGTAGATCGTGGCCACGCCTTTGGCCTGCGCCTCACCCGGATGGGCGTACCGCACCGGTTCACCCTTGACGCGCATTTCCCCTTTGTCCGGCGGATAAACGCCGGACATGATCTTGATTAGGGTCGATTTGCCCGCCCCGTTTTCACCGAGCAGGGCGTGGACCTCCCCCGGCCAGACGTCAAACGAGACATCGTCGAGCGCCTGGACCCCGGGAAAAGATTTGCTGACGTGGCTGATTTCGAGCAACGGCCCGGGCGTTTCGGGGGGAGCCATGGAGGATAAATAGCAATATCGCGCTTAGCGCGCTATATCTAATTGTTTTCTTCCGTCACGGTCGCCGTGTGGCGTTAAGGCGAAATCACCTGCTCGTAGGGGTGCGCGGCGATGGCGGCGCGCAGCTTCTGGTACAGCGGACGCAAACCGTCGGGAATGATGCGCGCCTCACCCAGGACGGTCATGAAGTTATGATCGCCCGCCCACCTTGGGACGATGTGCAGATGGACGTGGTTCTCGGCGCCGGCGCCGGCAGCCGAGCCGATATTCCACCCGATGTTGAAGCCTTGAGCTTTCGCTACCTGCCGGAGCAATTCTTCGGCGTAAATGGCGAGGTTAAGCAGCTCAAGCCGTTCGGGCCCGGCCAGTTCATGCAGGTCCGCGCACTTGCGGTAAGGAACCGCCATGAGATGACCGGCGGTGTAGGGATACCGATTCATGATGAGAAAGGAACTCTTGAGACGCAACAGGACCAGGTGCTCCTCATCATCGGAAGATTGCGCCGCCGTCAGCAGAAAATCCGGATCACGATCTTTTTGTTCGAAGTACTCCACCCTCCAGGGGGCCCAAAGGTTCTTCCAGACGTTTGGTAGATTCTCCATCGTGGTTGGTTCCAAGTTCGCGTTCCGGTTAACTGGTTTGATCGCAGGTCACACCCTTGCCAGGCTGGATTCGAGATGATTGAGGAGGGCTTTCGCGGCACGTTGCCCGGCCTCTTCTTCACCGAGGGATTGGATCACTCCGGCCATACCATGGATCATCCTTTGCCGTGCGCCGTCGTCCTCGGCGAGTTTTTCGAGGGCCTCAGCGATCCGGCGCGGCTCGGCGTCCTGCTGAATGAACTCCGGGATGAGGGGCCGCCCGGCAAGGATGTTGGGCATCCCGAGGTAATCGACGCGGATCAAGGCTCGGCCGGCCGCATAGGTCAGCCAAGACACCTTATAAATCAGGACGAACGGCATCTGGAAAAAGCTTGCCTCCATGGTGGCCGTGCCGGATGCAACCATTCCGACCCAGGCGCGCTGCATTAACGCCGGGGCATCCTTAACGGTGATTTCCATGGCCGGAAACCCGGCGGCCGCCGCCAGGCGGCGCATGTACCCGTGGAGCGATTCGTTCACCGCCGAGGCTTCGAACCGCAGGTGAGGCCTCGTCGCCTGCAGCGCCCGGGCCGCCGCCAGCATGACGGGAAAGATCCGCTTAACCTCCCTTGCCCGGCTGCCCGGGAACAAGCCAACCAGCGACGGGTCGCGCTCCACGTTACGCCGTTGGCGCGCGAGTTCGTGGATCATCGGGTGGCCGACGAATTCCGATTTCAGGCCGCTCTGCCGGTAGAGCGCCGGTTCAAACGGAAAGATGCAGAGCATCAGGTCGAGATACGCTGCCATCCGGGGAATGCGTCCCCGGTTCCAGGCCCAAACCTGCGGGCTGATGTAAAAAACCAGGCGGCCCCGGTAGCCGTGCCGCTTCAGGTAGCGCGCCAGCCGGAGATTGAACCCCGGGTAGTCCACAAAGATAACCGCGTCGGGCTGAAGGGCCATGATCTCGCGGTACATGCGGTAAAACTGGGTGCGAAAGTACGGGTACTTCAGGAGCACGTCCCAGAGGCCGACCACGGCCTCGTGGGTCCATTCAAAAAGGCGGCCACCGGTGATCGCGTTCATTCTGGGTCCGCCCGCGCCGGCGAACCGGAGTTCGCGCCGTAACGCGAGCATTTCCCGCATCAGCACCGCCGCATGCGCGTCTCCGCTGGTTTCCCCGGCAATGATGTAAAACTTCATTACGAAGGCTGGGGCTTGAAGGAAGGCGTGCCGGCCGGCGCGCGGTCCAGGTCCGCCAATCCCTGGCGGATGCGTTCAGTGATGTCGATGGCCAGTTCCAGGGCCGCCGCCGCTCCGGAACCGGACACGACCGGTTCACCGCCCCGCCGGCAGCAATCAACGAAGGAGTGCAACTCGCGTTTGAGCGGCTCGTCTTTTTCAACTTCAACGCTCTCGCGAACGATCCGGCCGCCGGCCAGCCGGTAAATCTCGCCGCTTTGATTCTGGTAATCGAGCGACAGGTAGGCGTTCTCTTGAAAGACGCGAAACTTGCGCATTTTCTCAGGGCTGATCCGGCTCGCGGTGACGTTGGCAACGCACCCGTTCCGGAACCGGAGGCGAGCATTGGCGATATCTTCATCCTTGCTGAGGACGGGTACACCGACCGCGTCAACGCTCTGCACGGGCG
Source organism: Verrucomicrobiota bacterium (assembly GCA_019243005.1). Classification (GTDB taxonomy): domain Bacteria; phylum Verrucomicrobiota; class Verrucomicrobiia; order Chthoniobacterales; family JAFAMB01; genus JAFBAP01. The sequence continues at coordinate 7,970 of JAFAUY010000090.1, forward strand.
CCCGGACCAGGTGCAGGATGATCTCCAGATCGTGGATCATCAGGTCGAGCACAACGCCGATCTCAAGGCTGCGAAACGGGTACGGGGAGAGCCGGTGCGCCTCAATGAAACGCGGGCGGGTGAGGCGTGCTTCCAAAACGCTCAGGACGGGATTAAAGCGTTCCACGTGGCCGACCTGGAGAACCAGCCCGCGTTCCCGGGCGAGGTCCACAAGGGCCTTGGCCTGTTCCGGGGTATCGGTAATCGGCTTTTCAACCAGGACGTGCTTCCCGTGACGGAGGAGAAACGAGGCCATTTCGTAATGCGTCGGCGTGGGCGTCGCGACGGTCGCGGCATCGACTTTTTCGGCAAATTCCTCCAGGCTCCCGGCCACGGCCACGCCGAACTCGCGAGAGATCCCCTGACCGGCATCGGGATTGGCGTCGAGGACGGCTGTAAAATCGGCGTTCGGTAATCCGGCGCAGATCCGGGCGTGGTTCCTGCCGATGCTTCCTACTCCGAGGACACCGATGCGAATTCGCTTGCTCATAATTCGCTCACTCATGATTCGCTCGCTCATTTTAGTCCGCACAGGCTGATGCCGGTCCGGTCAGCGGCGGCATGGACGGCTGCCTGATCCAGCAGCAACGTCAAACCGGCCTCAACGGCAATCAGCCGTACCCCGGCCCGGGCGGCGGTCTCAAACGTTTTGGCTCCGATTACCGGCACGTCGAATCGGAGATCCTGGTCCGGTTTTGAAACTTTGACTACCACCGCGTTGCCGCGGCCCAGGGTGCCGCCGCGCTGCATGGCTGCATCGGTACCTTCGAAAGCTTCCACCGCGAGCACGGTGCCGTTTCTGACGACGACCGTCTGCCCGATGTCGAGACGCGAGATTTCCTTGGCGATCCGAAAACCGTACCGGGCGTCATCCAACAGGCGCCGTTTCGGTTTCGGCCCCGCGATCAGGCCTTCCGGCGCAAGCGAATCTTCCAGAAAGGTGTAGGCCGGCAGCAACTCGATGCCGGCGACGGCCAGCTCTGCGGCTACCGCACCGAACAGCGATTCGGCGTTCCGCTCCGGCAACCGGCTTAGCAGAATCAGCGCTTTGAAATCGGGACGAAGGTCAAACAGGTTTTTCGGTGCCAACTGGCCCGCCATGATTGCGCGTTTGACGCCGGTGGAACCGAGGTAGCTGAGCAGCCTGCCGAGCTGCCCTACCCTTAACCACTCGAGTGAATCTGCCAGTGACCGGATCTCGGGGTCGGTCTCATTCTCGAACGCGGCGACGTGAATCGCGGAGACGCCCCGGCGCCGCGCGGCTTTTGCCACCAGCAACGGGTAAATTCCGTTGCCGGCGATCAGGCCAAGCGCTCCTGGTGATACCATGGTCGGATTGTGGACGCGACCTCAACGTTTCGCCAAGGGATTTTCAAGCCGGCAGACGGCTGACCAGAAGGTGGCGCCGAAAAAGCCGAGAAAGCGCTGCTGGAGTTCACGCGCGCGGGGCTCACCCCCCTCGGTCACGGCAAACACCGTTGATCCCGAACCCGACATCAAACAGAGCCTGGTTTCCGGCTGCCGGGCCAACCACGTTTTCAGGACCGGCAGAATCACGTATTTGGAAAAAACGGCCGGCTCCAGGTCATTGCGCAACTCGCCCCAGGGAGTAACGACCGGTTGACCCCGCTTTTCGGCCGGCGGCAGCCTGGCGTAGGCGGCGTAGGCGGCCGCCGTCGGGATGCCGAAATCCGGCTTGACCAGTAAACACCATAAACCGTCCGGCAAAGGCTTGGGCGACATCACCTCGCCGCGGCCGGTGCACCACGCCGGTTCGCACCGGACAAAAAAGGCGATATCGGACCCGAGCCGGGCGGCAAGTCCGGCCAGGTCATCATCGGTCAGGGCGCGATCGTGCAGGCGGTTCAGCAGGCGCAGGGTGGCGGCGGCATCGCTGCTGCCGCCGGCCAGACCCGCCCCGATCGGGATCCGTTTGTTGAGCTCAATCCGGTAGGAGGCCCGTACGCCGGTTTGCCCGCGAAAAAGCTGGACCGCGCGGTAGATCAGGTTACGATCGTCCCAGCCTAGCCCGGGGGTCTCCGTGAAAAATTGGTCTGCCGCCGCGGGCTCGATCTCGAGCCGGTCAAACAGGCCGACGGGCACCATCCAGGTGGCAATCTCGTGGAAACCGTCCGGACGCCGCCCCAGGAGTTCAAGGGTAAGATTGATCTTGGCGGGCGTCTCGATCGTCATGCATCGTCCTTACGTGAGCGAACCGCAGACCGCAAAAGACAAAATCATCATCCCGCTCGATGTGCCGGACCGTTCCCAAGCTTTGCGCCTGGTGGAACGCCTCGGGACGGAAGTGAGTTGGTTCAAGATCGGCCTCCAGCTTTTTTCCGCGGAAGGTCCGGCGCTGGTCGGCGAAATCCGCGGGACCGGCGTTAACGTTTTTCTGGACCTCAAGCTGCACGACATTCCAAATACCGTCCGCCATGCCGTCGCCGCGGTGGCCAACCTGGACGTGCAGATGCTCACGATTCACCTGCTGGGCGGGGTTGAGATGTGCCAGGCGGCAGTTACCGGCCGGGGCACGGCGCAGGTCCTCCTGCTGGGTGTGACGGTGCTGACCAGCCACACGGACGGCACCCTGCGGGAGACCGGCTTTCGCACGACGGTCGATGACGAGGTCCTGTTGCTTGGTGATCTGGCGAAGGGCACCGGCATTACCGGACTGGTGGCGAGCCCGAAGGAGGTGCCTTTCCTCCGTGCTCATTACGGTTCGGTGTTCACCATCGTCACCCCCGGCGTGCGTCCCTCCTGGTCGGAAGCCGGTGACCAACGGAGGTTTGTGACCCCTGCCGACGCCATTCGCGCCGGTGCGGATTACCTGGTGATCGGGCGACCTGTCACCGCCGCGCCTGATCCTCGGGAAGCGTTACGCCGGATCATTGATGAAATTGCGGGTATGCCCGATTGACATGCGCTACGCCTTCGTTTTTGCCGCCTTGTTCTTCGCCTGCGGTGTCTCCGGGCTGGCTCAACGGGTCATCGAGATCGACCTGACCAATCAGCGCGTCTACTTGCTGGACCACGGCAGGGTGGTTCTGAATTCGCCGATTTCTTCAGGGCGCCCAGGCCACGAGACGCCGACGGGGACGTTCCGGGTGACGGATAAGGACCTCAATCACGCCTCGAGTTTCTATGGATTTTTCGGCAATCCGGTCACCAGACAGATCGTGGTTGCCGACGCCGACATCGACATGAAGAGGCCGCCCGGTCTCGAGTTTGTCCGAGCCCCGATGCGGTATTACCTCCAGTTTCAGCCGGCGATCGGGTTGCACGCAGGCTTTCTTCCCGGCTACCCCGCATCGCATGGCTGCGTCCGGATGCCTGAACAGTACGCGATTCCCTTGTTCCAATCAGTAAGCATCGGCACGCCGGTTCGCGTCTATGGCCATCCGCAACCTGGGCGGCCGTACTGGGCATCCGCGCGCACCACCCGTCCGGCGGTCAGTCCGGTGGTGGTTAACCCGATTCATGTGCCGGCGTTCGGCTGGCGCGGAGACCGTGACCGGGAGAGTTTTCATCGCGACCGGGACGTGGCGTTTGAACGGTTT
>JAFAUY010000293.1 GCA_019243005.1 Verrucomicrobiota bacterium
GTCGGCCGATTCTACCCAAAAGGTGGGGTGCTAACCACGCTCCTAAACTTAAATCTTAATAGTTAATACGATTTTTACTGGAACCATGACGAAAACTTTCGCCCTTCTCTGCAGCGTCCCCTGGCTTCTCCTCCTGACCGGGTGTGCGACCTTGTTTTGCGGCCCATACGACGTGGTGCGGGTGAAGACCAACCCGCCCGACGCGGTGGTGACAGCGGACGGCCTCGACCGCGGAACGACGCCGACGCAATTCGCCCTCCGCCGGAACCAGAGGCATCTGGTTGCGATCGATGCGCCCGGCTACAAACATTGCGAGATCCCGATTGGGCGGGGCGTCAACGGGTGGTTTTTCGGAAACTTCCTCTTCAGCGGTGTCAGCAGCATCTTAGGTGGTGCCGGCATGCTCGTCGACGGGGTTGATGGATCCATTTATGCGCTCGATCCAGACACGATCAGTGTTAACCTTGTACCCATCGGGGCGAAGCAGCGCTAGGTCCACTCGACGACGCCCGACGAGTGAATTAACGATTCGACCGGGAATCAGCCGAAGACCCGGTCGAAGAAGATTGCCGAGCTTGAGCGTCCGTAGCAACCCGGCGAAGCAGGCAACGGCGGACGCGGCGCCGGGGCGCTCTTGCGCAGAGGAGTGCGTCCCCGGGCAACCGGTATGCCCGGCCCAGGCGATCTCCTCCTGTGAACGAACCCGAACCGCAGGAGCGAAAGACGCGTCACGAACTGGCGCAGGATGAAGAAGCCTTTTTCAACCAAAGCGGCACCGTGGGCGGAGAATTCGGCGAGACCGATACTTCCGGAGAAAACGCTGCCGTCGACCGGCAGCCCGAGCGGGGTAAAGACACCGGGAAGATCCATCCATCCTGAGTGATGGGCTGGGGCCTCCAGCCTCGAGCGCGCGGGTGGGCTGAGTACTGCAGCAACCTCAATCAAGCTGCCTCGCGCCCGCTGTTCCCATTCGTGTTGCGCTTTTTCCGCTCTTTTCGGGCCAGGTTCACGAGTCTGCCCGCCAACGCGGAAGCGGCCTCCCGACCGTCGGCAGCGGCGGCAGGCGCGGCTTCAGCCTCCTGTTTCTCCAGCCGCTTGGCCAGCAGCGCCAGCACGGCAGCCTCTTCGGGCGGCATGTTGCCGAGGTCATCCCTGATTTTCGCGTCGGCAACTACGCGGAGTTCGTGCACCAGCGTCCCTTCCATGTAACCCTCGATGATCGAAGGGTGCACGTAACACTTCCGGCAAATGGCCGGCGTGTTCCCGAGCGCTTTGGAGACCGATTCAATCGCGGCGACGACGTTCTTTTTTGCCGCCGCCTGAGTGTCGACGCCTTCAAATTCCTGCAGGGCCATGGCGGCCAGGACCGTGCCGGACCAGGTACGAAAATCTTTGGCCGTAAACTGTTCGCCGGTGATCTCCTGCAGGTAAGCGTTCACCTCGTCCGAGCCGACCTCGATGGGTTGCTCATTCTCATCCAGGTACTGGAAAAGGTGTTGGCCGGGCAGTTCCTGGCATTTGGCCACGACCCTGGCTATACGGCGATCGGCCACCTCAATCGCGTGGCGTTTGCCGCTCTTGCCCCGGAACCGGAACACCATCCTGGACCCTTCCACCTTGACGTGGCGGTTGCGCATCGTGCTCAGGCCGAACGAATGATTGGTCTTGGCGTACTCTTCGTTGCCGACCCGGATGCGAGACACCTCGAGCAGCTTGACGATGGTGGCGAGCACCTTCTCCCGGGACAGCCCCGGTTTTGCAAGGTCCTCGGCAACCCGGGCACGAATTTTCGGCAGGGCTTTGCCGAAAAGCATCATGCGATCATATTTATTTTCGTCGCGAACGCGGCGCCATTGGGGATGGTAGCGGTATTGCTTGCGGCCCCGCGCATCATACCCGGTCGCCTGCAAATGCCCATTGGCATACGGGCAGATCCAAACGTTCTCATAAGCCGGCGGGATACCGATGGAGCGAATGCGCTTGAGTTCTTTTTCATCCTCGATCTGGCGGCCGTTGACGTCGAAGTAGACAAAATCGTCTCCGCGGCGTTCGCGCCGGATCCCGGGTTTGTTATCCGACACGTACCGCAGGCCGGCAGATTTAGCATCGACTTCCGGCTGATCGACAACGGCTGCATTTTCTTCCGCCATAGAGCTTCAATATTTTCGACGCAGGTCTTTAGCGTGTTTTCCCACGCACGCGAAGATCGTGCCGGGCGATAACCGTGGATGGGTAGGGGCGCTCGGGAGGGCAACGCTCTGACGGGTCGCTGACGGGTCCAGCGGGCCAGGAGAACAAAGGCGGCGGTATAGCCCTTGACGTTACCCACGTTTTTTGGGCTGGTTTTGCCCCGGAAAAGCAGGCCCGGAGGGACTGCAATGCTCAGCTTTACCCGCCTTTTCTTGAGTGCGGCGCTGGGAGAGCCCCGCGACTAACTCGCACCGCACGTTTCGATGGGTTCGTCGCCCTGGAGATAACTCTTGCCGCGGTAGAACCGCGCCGTCAGCGTGTAGATCAATGCAGCCGACAGCATGACCCCGATGAAAAAGAGGTAATAGTTGGCGCCGTCCAGGTTGAACCCCCGCGCGCGCAGGGCCGGAATCAGGAAATCCAAAATGCCGGTGAACCAGTTCCCGAGCGTTACCGTGAGCAGCCAGCCTGCCATGACGAAACTCTTCATCCGCCTCGGGGCCTGCGTGTAGGAGAACTCGAGGCCGGTGATGGACACCATCACCTCCCCGGCAGTCAGGATCGCGTAGGCCAGCAACTGCCACCAGACGCTGGGCTTGAGGCCTGCGTCGATGCGCAATTGGATGCACCAGATCACCACGAAGGATGCCGCCGTCAGGAACAAGCCGATGCCGATCTTCCGCAGCGCGGTCAAGGGAAAAAACCGGTTGGTGAACGGGTAGAGCGCGTAATTAAACAGGGGGATAAAGGCGAGCACATACAGCCCGTTGACGACCTGAACCTGCTCCGGCAGCAGCGTCAGGCCGAAAAGTTTCAGGTCCAGATTCTTCGCCTGTAAAGTCCATTCGCCCCCATTACTTTGGTCCCACAGTGCCCAGAAGATCGCCACGAAAAGGTAGATGAAACAGAGGCCTCCCAGGGCGGATAGGCCTTCCCGGCTCAGCGACTCGCGCACGAAGGTCATGCCGCCCGGTGGAACATGCACGAATCGGTTGCGTCCCAACCAGAACACAAACGTCGCCAGCAGCATGAACACTCCGGGCAGGCCGAAGGCGTAATGCGGGCCGAAGTGCGGGCTGTCGAGCAGGATCGGGCAGAGGTAAATAGAAATCGAGGAGCCGACATTGATCGCGAAATAGAACCAACCGAACACTTTCGGCAGGAGGTGTTTATTGCCCCGGCCGAACTGGTCTCCGACATGGGCGGAGACGCAAGGTTTGATTCCTCCTGCACCGATGGCGATCAGGCCCAAACCGATGAACAACCCGGTTCGGGTGTCGTTCAGGGCAAGGGTTAGATGTCCCAGGCAGTACACGATCGAGAGCCAGAGAATCGTCCGGTACTTGCCGAGCACGCCGTCGGCCAGGATGGCGCCTGCGAGAGGGAGAGCGTAGACCGCGCTCTTGAAGATGTGGGTCCAGGCGGCCGCCTCATTGTTCGGGAGAGGATCGAGCTGGCCCTGACTGTTCATCAGGTAAGTCGTCATGAAGATGACCAGGATCGAGTTCATCCCGTAAAAGCTGAAACGCTCGGCGGCTTCGTTGCCGATGATGTACGGCACGCCCGGCGGCATTCCCGTCAGGCGCTGGTCCGGTGAACGGCGGTACTTGGACCTGGGCTCGGCGACAGCGGCGGCGACGGCGCTTGAAGGAGGCGGCTCAGCCATAGACCGGTCACTGATGGCGTGCGGCGGCCGTCTTTGCAACGGGAATCGCCAGCGAAACTCCTTGGCGGCTGGCGGGTTTAATCAGTCAGAAAACGTTAACCGCACCCGGGTTGCGGTTTCACCTGCAACCTTATACACCCCCCGGTTACGTTGTACTACTTATGCAAACTCGTATTACTGCATGGGATCGCCTTTGGCGCACCGGATGCCAACGCCGAGCGTTGATGCTCGCGACGTTGGCGGCTTCATTTTTCGCACTGACGATAACGCCGGGACGCGCACAGGTTTTCGTGCGCGTCGCGCCGCCGGCACCGATCGTTGAACCGGGCCCTCCTCGGCCTCCCGGACCAGGTTACGTGTGGGTGGCCGGCCACTGGCATTGGAACGGATACCGTTGGGTTTGGCGGCACGGCCATTACGTGCTCCGGCCACGGGGCCGTGGTGAGTGGGTGCCCGCCCACTACGACCGGCGCCCCGGCGGCTGGGTCTACGTTCCGGGCCACTGGCGCTGAGCCTTCGGCCGGAACTGAGAGAATCGCGTGCCACCCCCGATATGAATAAAGGCGACCGAGGTCTGCCCCGGTCGCCGCCTTTTTTTATTCCTGCCGGATCGCGGGAGAAACTCCACGCACGCGCGACTCACCTCAAGGGGCTGGCCTGATTGCGCCGATCAATCCGTGTGCAGCCCTGCGCCAGTCTCTTTCTTTACCCGAGCGAACAGTCTGTTCATTTCGCGATTGAACGCGGGGATGTCCTCCGGTTTGCGGCTGGTGACGAGAAAATCGTCAACGACAACTTCTTCGTCCACCCAGTCCGCACCCGCATTCTTCAGCTCCGACTGGATTCCCGGGAACGAAGTCAAACGCCGGCCTTTTAAGACCCCGGCATCGATCAGGAGCAACGGCCCGTGACAGATCGCGGCGATCGGGCGCCGGCCTTCCGCAAACTTTCTCGCAAACTCAACCGCCTTGGGCTGCTTGCGAAGGTACTGCGGGTTCTCTTCGCCTCCGGGCAGCAACAAAGCGTCGTACTCGCTTTCATCCGCGTCGTTGAGAGGAACATCGACCGGGACCGTGTCACCCCAATGGTCCTTGTCCCACCCTTTCACTTCCTTGGGTTCAGCCGAAATTACGTGGCTGGTTGCACCGGCTTGCTGCAGGGCCTCACGCGGTTTCACCAGTTCGGCCTGCTCAAACCCATTCATCACCAGAATGGCTACTTTAACTCCGGTTAAATCTTCGCTCATAATGTGTCTCGGTAGGGGTCCGCCGGGGCTATCGACGCCTCGTTGGCAAACGCCGCCGTTTTAGTAAGAACAGATCGAATTACAGCCGCTAGCCGGATGGCTGGCGGGTAAATGCCACCACGCGGTGGCATTTTACCGATAGATTTGGAACTGGCTCCAATCCGGCAACTCGCGACTGGCGACGTTGAGCTTGCGGTCCAGATTTTTGTACTCCGGACAATGCCGTTCGACCAGGCGCCAGAAACGGCGGGAGTGATTCAGTTCCCGGGTGTGGCAGAGTTCGTGGATAAGGAGGTAATCCACGAGTTCGGGAGCTACGAGCAACAGGCGCGCGTTGAGGTTTATGTGCTGCCGGGACGAACAGCTGCCCCAGCGCGACCGCTGGAGGCGTACCGTGACCCGGCGGTAATCAAAGCCGGTTCGGCTTGCGATCCGCTCCAGCCACGGCACCAGGACAACCTTCGCCTTTCGTTTCAGCCAGGTTTGCAGAAGCGCAGACCATAGGTGCCGTCGATCGATGCTTCCATGCAGCTCGAGCAGGCGCCCTGGTGGCCGCTCGGCGAGGCGGAGCTTGCTTCCTTCCGCGAAAGTGCCTTGCACCTGCCACGTTTCCTGGATGGCATGCAGATGGATCCGGCTCGGGAGCCCACGCTCGTGTTCCTCGGACCCGGCTGCCCAGCGCGCACGGGCTTCGCGGATCCAGGTGGCGTGTTTAACCAGGAAATCGGCGGCCTGTTTGAGGCGTACTCCTTCGGGCAGCACCAGTTCAAGGGTGTCGGCGTTCAAAAAACGCAAGATGAGCCGGCGCGCACGGGTGCTGGATCGCGGAATGATCCGCAGATTGCCTGCCTTCAGGCCGAGGGTACTCCCGGAAAATGATTCGTGGTCAGTTGGCGCGCCCAGCATAACATTCCCGCGAGCCGGCCGGTTGCGCAGCCGGGAAGGGTGAACGAAGCTCAACCCTGGCACTGCGTGCTCCGGCAAGCGGCCCGTCTGCACTCCGGATGAGGCGACCATGAATCCCTGCTCCAAACATGGGCTGTACGTTAGTAGTTAGCGCCCGGAGAAAGCAAGAAACCTCTCGGCCCGCCTTCATTAAAAACTGGCCGCCGCTCGTTGGCTTCGCCATGCTTCCGGGATGTTGAGAGAAGCCATGGCCGCGTTGGTTGCGGGTTACCTGTTGGCGGCGTGCACACACGTCGAACATTCCACCACGGTGGCGATCGCCGGGGGCAGCCATATCCGTCTTACCATGCTCGGGGACACCTTCGCGCAGGCTGAGGATGACCGGTACGTGGTGACTGAATCGGGCTTAACCACCTTCCGGCGCAGCGGGCGCAACTTTGTGCGATGGCAGTTTACCATCCGGGTGAAACAACCCACACCCCTCGCGGAAATCAAGGTCGAAGAGGTTAGCGGCAACGCCCCGGTCCTGGTTCTTGAAGACCGCCAGCCACGTCTCGACCACACCTATTGGACCAAACAATCAGCGCTGATTCCCGCTAATCCGCAGGCGTTGCCGTGGCTCTACGACCCGGAAACCACCCTGCGCATTTTCCGGGTAACCATTACCGATATCAACGCCCACACCGCCGTGCTGTACCAGCCGGCCAGCTTCAATCACAAAGCGAAGGAGGCGATCCGTTTCCAGATGGGACCGGAGACGCCTGCGTAGTGACCCCGTCTCACTTCGTGGCCGTGGAGGGTATGCGGGGGTCCTTGGAACGACCGATGGCGCGAATTCGATCACGTTCAAAATCCCGGATGTACCCTCCCAGGCGGGGTTCGAGCTGCCGCATCCGCATGCACACGGTAACGTAGTACGCGCGCAGGTAGTTGCGACGCGCTTCCACGCTCAAAGCCGTGCTGGCCAGCTTTAACAAGGCAACGGATTCCGGGTTGCGGCTGGCCAGCGCCCGGATCTTTTCCAAACGCTGTTCATCAATTCGCCTTTGTTCCGCAGAAACATACGGGGTCGGTTCTGGCATCGAGTCGGCCGGCACGGCGGGCCGGCCTGCCTTGGGAGTCCGGCTCAGGTTCGGGTACAACGGCGCCGGGTCAGGAAGCGCGTCGCTGCGCGGCAGCAGTTCGGGCGCGGCTGTCTCCTGCGGGCTGTCGGCCGGTAAGGGACCTCCCGGTGCCGGGGTCCCAGGCGCCGTCTGCGACCATAAGGTACCCGTCATGACGCTCAACGCCAACGGGAACAGGATGAGGGAAACGATCATCCTCATGGCGATGCGGGATCCTGAAACCTAGAGTCCCGGAAAAAAGGGGAAAGGGCAAGGTAAAAACCATAGGGCCCCCTGGCATGCCCCGGCGGGAAGCAGCGTCCCGCCGGTCTGAGCCGCGCGCAGAGCCTATGTCTTGGCCGGTTGCTGTGAGGGCGGGGGTGAAGGGGTACCCTTCTGTCGCGGCCGGACGACCTCTTTGCGCAGGTTACCTTTGCGGAAGTTGGTCCACCAGAGAACGATCGGGGAAGCGATAAATATCGAGGAATACGTTCCGACCACGATGCCGATCACGATGGTAAACGCAAAGTCCGCCAGGACGGCACCGCCGAAGATCCATAGCGCCAGCATGCAGAGCAACGTGACCCCGCTGGTCAGCAGCGTCCGGCTCAGCGTTTCGTTGATGCTGGCGTTCATGATGGTTTGAGTGCTGCCTTTCCGCCCTGCCCGGAACCCTTCACGAATGCGGTCAAATACGACGATGGTATCGTTGATCGAATAACCGCCGATCGTCAGAACCGCGCCCACCACCACGAGCGAGAGTTCGTGACCGGTGAGGACGAAAACGCCCAGAGTGATGACCACGTCGTGGACCAGGGCCACGATGGCACCGAGCGCGAAAGAGAATTCAAAACGTAAAGTGACGTAAATCAGGATACCGAGAATCCCGAGTCCCAGCGCCTTTAAGGAGGTCCAGGCCAGGGAACTCCCGATTACCGGACCGACGCCTTCCGAGCGCTCGACGGTGATGCCGGCATCCGGAAAACCCTGTTTGAGTTGGTTAACGATCTTGTCGGAGGTCTGGAACGGGGACCGGATCTCGAAGTAATTGCCTCCTGCATTGTTGCCGCCGGTTGCTTCCCGCTGGATCACCACGTTGCCGAGATTGACCTTTTCAAGTTCGACCCGGACCTGAGCTTCCGTGAGGGCTTTGGCGGTATGCAACCGGAGCGAATCTCCGCCCGTGAAATCGATGTTCAGGGCGCTCTGCCCGCGAACGGCGAAAGCCGCGATCGACGCGACGATCAGCAGCAGCGAGCCGGTAATGGCGATCCGCCGTTTGCCCAGAAAATCGAAATTCTTGGATCGGATAAGGTGCAGCATGGTGATGCGCTTCAGCGCGTTCAAGGCCATCGCCCATCGGAAAACGTTGCGGGTAACGAGCAGTGCCGAGAACATCGAGGCGATGATGCCCACCGTTAAGGTCACGGCGAAACCCTTGACCGGGCCGGTCCCGAGCCAGAAAAGAATCCCGGCGGTAATCAGGGTTGTGACGTTCGCGTCGAAGATAGCGCTGAACGCTTTGCTGTAGGCCGCTTCGATCGCGGCTTTCAAACCCTTTCCGACTTCCAG
>JAFAUY010000373.1 GCA_019243005.1 Verrucomicrobiota bacterium
GGAAGTTGGGCCTTACGGCTACGGCTATGCGGACCCCTACGGGTATGGTAACCCCTACGGCTACGGTTACCCTGATAACTACCTTTACCCAGGCAACTACGGGGATTACCCGGGCAACAACGATTCCTACACTTACGCTCCTGAATACGATGACCAAGCCGCCGTGGCTGTGCCCCCGGTGACGACCGGCGCTGGACTGGTGACGGCCGTGAAAACCAAATTGACACGGCAAGCCTACTACGATGGCCCGCTGGACGGGATGATTAACGACGAGGTGCGCCGCGCGATTCGTGAGTACCAGCAGGATCACGGGCTGCCGGTCACCGGGCTGATTAACCCGGACCTTCTCTCGTCGATGGCCATCCGTTACATTTCTCCGTTAACGTAGAAAGACTTTGGGAACTTTGGGATGATCCTGCCGGGTAACGGTGTTGACGGCGCCCGTAACCCGGCAATAGAGTTCGGGAACACTGGCCGCATCACGGGGTATCCCTCCCCAGTGAAAGGCCATGCCCGACGACCATGCAGCCCCCGAACTGTGACCCCGCGCAATACGTCAACCGGGAACTGAGCTGGCTGGAGTTTAACCAGAGGGTGCTCGAAGAGGCTCAGGACCCCACCAATCCCCTGTTGGAACGGGTAAAATTCCTCTGTATCGTCAGTTCCAACCTGGACGAGTTCTTCGAGGTGCGCGTGGCCGGCTTACGCCAGCAGCGGTCGCACAACATTAGCGACATCGGCCCGGACGGGTTGAGCCCCGGCGAACAACTCCGGGCCATCTCGCAGCGGGTCCGAACGCTGGCCGCCGACCAATACCGGCTCTGGAACGAAGACCTGCTGCCGGCGCTGGAACGCGAGAACATTTTCTTCCTGCAATGGGACGAGTTGACCGAGGAGGAAAAGGAGTATTACACCGACTACTTTAAAAGCTCGGTCTATCCGGTACTTACGCCCTTGGCGGTCGACCCGGTGCATCCGTTTCCGCAACTTTTAAATAAGAGTCTCAACGTTGCTGTAGAACTGGAAGGCGAGGAATTGACCACCAACCTGGCGGTCGTGCAGGTGCCGCGTATTCTGCCGCGATTGCTGCCGTACCGCGCGGCCGAGAGCGGTACGTACCGCTACATTTTTATCGGCAACCTTATTCAGGCCCACGTGCACCTGCTGTTTCACGGCGTCACGGTTCGGGGTGCCTATCCGTTTCGGGTAACGCGGAACAGCGACCTTTACCTGGACGAGGAAGAGATCGCCAACCTCTTGAAGGCGATCGAAACGGAACTGCGGAAACGGAGCCGTGGGGATGCGGTCCGGCTTGAAATCCAGCAAGACTGCCCGCAACACATCGCCGAACAATTGTTGCAAACCTTCGGGTTAAACGACGCCGACCTGTTCCGGGTGGATGGCCCCATCAATTTCATGCGGCTCATGCCCGTCATCAGCGGCTTCGACCGCCCGGAGCTCAAGTACCGGCCGTTCGCACCCCGGGGCGTCGTCGCACCGGCCCATGACGAGGACATTTTTACGCAGATCCGGCGCCGTCCGATTCTGTTTCATCACCCCTACGAGAGTTTCCAGGGCGTGCTCGATTTTATCAAAGAGGCCGCCGAGGACCCCAACGTGCTGGCCATCAAACAAACCCTGTACCGCACCAGCGGCGACTCGCCCATCGCGGCGGCGTTGGCGGATGCCGCCCAGGGCGGCAAACAGGTCACGGCGGTCATCGAACTCAAAGCGCGGTTCGACGAGGCGGCGAACATCAAGTGGTCACGCGCCCTGCAGGAAGCCGGCGTGCACGTGGTATTCGGGCTGGTCGGCCTCAAGACCCATGCCAAGCTGGCCCTGGTGGTGCGTAAGGACGAGGATGGAATCCGGCGCTACCTGCATCTCGGCACCGGCAACTATCACCCTTCCACGGCCCGGCTGTATACCGACCTGGGTCTGCTGACGTGTGACCCGGTGCTCACCAACGATTGCGCCGAACTACTTAACTGGATCACGGGCGTATCGGTGTTTCCGGAGCTGCAGAAGCTTAAGGCGGCCCCCGAAACCCTCCACGATTTCGTGCTCGAGAGCATTCGCCGCGAAGCCGAACACGCCAAAGCCGGATTACCGGCGTCGATTTTCGCCAAGATCAATTCGCTGGTGGATCCCGAGGTCATTCAGGCGCTGTACGCGGCATCGCAAGCCGGCGTAGACGTAAGGCTGCTGGTGCGCGGCGTGTGCTGTCTGCGCAGCCGGGTTCCCGGCATAAGCGACCGGATTACCGTACGAAGCATCGTCGGACGTTTTCTGGAACATAGCCGCATCTACCGCTTTGAGAACGCAGGCCAGCCGGAGCTTTACCTGGCGAGCGCCGATTGGATGCCGCGCAACTTTTTCCGCCGGGTGGAAACCTGTTTTCCGGTGGACGACCCGGCGCTCAAAGATCGGCTCGAGACCATCCTTGAGGTTCACTGGCGGGACAACGTCAAAGCCCGGCAGCAGGGGCAGGGTCTTACCTACGACCGGCTGACCGGCACCGGCAAAGAAAGGTTTGATGCGCAGGCCTATTTTCTGGAGCAACTTACGGTACGGCAGCGACCGGATCGAGGGCCTAAGATCGCCGTGGGCGGCATGGCCGGTGCAAAGCCCCGGGAGGGCGAGCTTCCGCAGGCGCAGGGCTAAGGAGACGCGGGTAATATGAAGGCTGAGCGGTCTTCCTCTCGGCAGCCGCCTTCATTGCGGGGTACCACCGGGACAACGTCGCGCGCCCGTCCCCGTTTAATCCTCCGGCTCGGATCTGCGGCAGCGGTAGCAGGTGAGCGCCGGCTTCGGTTCACCGTATCTGCTTTTTACACCGGTTTTCAAGATGGTTGAGCCGGTCTTTGCCCCTCAATCCGGAATCAGGTGCAACTTTTGCAGCTGAGATTTACTTGGGAGTTGGGAGGTGTCCCATCCTCCTCCCAGGGCTTGAACGAGGGCGACGCTTGCAATCAATCGATTTTCCTGGACGAGGAGAGCGGCCTCCTGTGCACTCAGCAAGGTCACCTGGGCGGTGATTACCGTCGTGTAGGCGACGGTTCCGGCCTGATACTCGTTCAAGGTAATTTCCACGGCGTGACGCGCCGCCTGAACGGCGGCCTGGTTCACGCCGACTTGTAGGCCAAGGACTCGCAGGCTGGAGAGCTCATCTTCAACGTTCTGGAACGCCGCCAGGACCGTTTCCCGATAGTTGGCGACGCTCTGGTCGTAAGTCGCACGAGCGGCCGCCACCGCCGCCGAGCGCTGTCCGCCCGACAAAAGCGTCTCACTCGCACTCGCCATCAGAGACCAGACCTGATTGGACGCAGAAAACAGCGCGGTCGCCGGATTCCCGGCATAGCCGAAAGCTGCGGACAGGTCGACGGTCGGGAAATAGGCGGCAAGCTGAACGCCGATCAGCGCGTTTTCCTGCTGCATCTGCCGCTCGGCTTCGGCGATGTCAGGTCTCCGCTCAAGCAGAGTGGACGGGACGTCGGCCGGCACAATAGGAACACGTTCCGCCAACGACCCCGCTGGGATAGAGACCTCGGCTGGCGGTTTGCCGACCAGTAACGCGATGGAGTGTTCGCTCTGCGCCCGTTGAACTCCCACGTTGATGGCGGCGGCCTGGGCGGATAAGAGTTGGGCCTGGGCATTGATCACGTCGGAACGTGCCGCCGTTCCGGCCGCATACTGGTTCTGGGTTATTTGAAGAGACCGTAGATAGCTTTTGACGGTCTCATCCAACAAACTCCTCAGGGATCAGCGTAACGCAACTGGAAATAATCGGTAGCAAGCTGGGCCTGCAGCGACAACCTGGCCGCCGCCCGTTGTGCAGCGCTCGCTTGCGCGTTCGCTACACTGCTCTCCACGTTTCGACGGATTTTTCCCCAGATATCGGGTTCCCAGGTGGCGGTACCTTGCAATGAATAGGAAGTGATCGCCAGGCCCCCGGCGCCGCCGGAACCAACCGCCCCGCCTCCGGACCTTTGACGTTGAATTTGCGACGTCACCGACAGGGTAGGAAAAAAACTGGATTGCTGTTCCCGCACTACCGCGCGCGCTGCCTGGTACGCTGCTTCGTCCTGTTTCAAGGTCTGATTTGAAACGTTGACTTGCCTTTCCAGGCGATCCAGGATCGGATCCCGATAGATCGACCACCAAGCACCCCGGTTGATCGTGTCGTTAGGGGCAGCTACTTTCCATCCCTTGAATTCCTTGTATACGGTTGGAACCGGAGCGGACGGGCGATGATAATTCGGTCCCACCGAGCACCCGCCGGCCAACAGGAGAAGGCCAATACCGGCGAGCGCCCGGTCCATGGGTCTGATCGGCCTCATCCTCAGCCTTTGCGAATCCTAACGAGTCCTGACTTTATCCCCGCGTGCGGGCCTTCGTCGCCTGAACATCGTGATGGGACGAAACGGGATCCATGGTTGCCATCCGTTTCGCGGCCGGGACCAGAGACGGACCCGGTCGAGGTAAAGGTAAATCACGGGCGTTGTGTAGAGCGTCAGGATCTGGCTGATGACCAAACCTCCGATGATCGATACCCCGAGGGGCCGCCGGAGCTCTGAGCCCGCTCCGCTTGCGATCACCAGGGGCAGCGCGCCAAGGATGGCCGCGAAGGTGGTCATCGTAATCGGGCGAAACCGAACCAGGCTTGCTTTGCAGATCGCATCGTACGAGGACAAATTTTCCTCCCGCTCGGCCTGAAGCGCGAAATCGACCATCATGATCGCGTTCTTCTTCACGATCCCGATCAGGAGAATCATTCCCAGCATGGCGATGATGCTGAATTCCATGTTAAATAAGATAAGGGCGATTAACGCGCCCAAGGTGGCTGAAGGCAATGTAGACAGAATGGTCAGCGGATGGATGTAGCTCTCATACAGAATGCCGAGAATCACGTAGATGGCGATCAGCGCGGACAGGATCAGGATCGGTTCGTCTTTCAGCGACGATTGAAACGCATTGGCGGTTCCCGCGAATGTGCCGTGGATGGCGGCCGGCATTTGAATCCGGTCAATCGTTTTTCGAATCGCCGCCACGGCATCGCTCAGTGAATATTCCGGTGCCAGATTGAATGAAATGGTCGATGCGACGAAAAGTCCCTGATGATTCACCGAGAGCGGGGCGTGATCGAAAACGTAGTGGCTGAACCCCGCGAGCGGGATCATCGATTCGGCCGTTGTGGTCACGGCAGCGCCGCTCGACGCGCTCGATCTCCCGGAAGCGGCAATCGCATTGGTCGCCTGATTCCGGGCGGAATCGTTGCTCCCGGCGCTTGCCGTCCCGGCAGCCGTTCCCGCACCTGCGGACGGGTTTGAACGATTGATAACGGTGCCGGACACCGCGTTCGAGGCCTGCGTACCGCTGGCAACCTGGCCGGAGGTGCTGACGTACAATTTCTTCAGAGTGTCCGGATTCTGCCAATATTCCGGCGCCACCTCCATCACGACGGAATACTGGTTCATGGCATTATAGATGGTGGAGACCTGGCGCTCACCAAACGCATCGTACAATGTGTTGTCGACGGCGCTCGGAAGCAGTCCGAAACGGCCCATCGTGAGCCGATCAATTTTGAGGTCGGCTTGCAATCCATTTTGCTGCTGATCAGAATTCAGATCCGTCAATTCGGGACAACTTCTGAGGGCTTCGACGAGTTTCGGGGTCCAGGCAAGGACCTGGCTGGTATCATCGGCCTGGAGGGTGAACTGGTACTGCGACAGGCTCTGACGGCCGCCAATGTGGATATCCTGCATCGGCTGGAGATACAGTCTGGCCCCTGACACCCGAACCAGTTTCTCGCGCAGGCGTGCCGTCACGGCGGCAACGGAATCCCTCTGCTTCAGCGGTTTCAAGGTCACCCAGACGTTACCGGAATTGGTTTGGCGCCCACCGGTATTGGCCACCACGCTATCAACCGCCGGGTCATTCTGCACAATCGTCTGGATTTGTTCCAGCTTTTTGCGCATCAGCTGCAACGAGATGCCGGGATCAGCCTGGATGCCACCTAACAAGGTTCCGGAATCCTGCTGTGGGAAAAAACCTTTCGGCACCACGTTAAACAGGTAGAAATTCAGCGCCGTACAGCCGACCAGCACCAGGAAGATCAGCAGCGAATGCCTTAACGACCAGCGCAAGGTCGCGTCATAAAAGCGTAACATCCGGTTGAAGCAACGCTCGGTGACCCGGGAAAACCAGTTGGTCCGCAAGGTCTTCTCTCTCCGAAGCAGTCTGGAACACATCATCGGTGTCGTCGTTAAGGAGAGCACCAATGAAATGATCACGGCGATGGAAAGGGTGATCGTGAATTCGCGAAACAGCCGGCCGATGATGCCGCCCATCAAAAGTATCGGCAGAAAAACACCGATGAGCGACAAACTGATTGAGAACACCGTAAAGGCCACCTCTTTGGTTCCTTCCAAAGCCGCTTGCAGCCGCGACCGGCCCATTTCCATGTGGCGCGCAACGTTTTCCAGGACAACGACCGCGTCATCCACGACGAAGCCGGTTGCAATCGTCAATGCCATCAGGGAGAAATTGTTCAGAGAGTAACCGAACAGGTACATGGCCGCGAACGTCCCGATGATCGAGATCGGCACCATGACGCCGGGGATCAGCATGGCCCTCTCGTCTCGCAGGAAGAGGTATACGACCACGATGACGAGCACAACGGCGATCACCAACGTCTGCTCCGTATCGACAAGCGATGCGCGAATCGTCGAGGTCCGATCACCCGTCACGATCATTTCCGTACCGCCGGGCATTGACGCCTGGAGGACAGGCACGATCGCCTTGATGCGATCCACCGTCTGGATCACGTTAGCGCCAGGCTGTTTATAGATCACCAGGGTGACCGCGGACTTGCCGTTGATCAAGCCCGCGTTTCGCAAGCTCTGGACCGAGTCGTTCACCTCGGCAATATCTGATAGCAGCGTCGGCCGATTATTGCGATAAGCGACGACCAGGTCGCGGTAATCAGCGGCATGAGTGGCTTGATCGTTGGTGTAAATCTGAAAATGGCGACTGCCTTCTTCAACCGCGCCTTTCGGACTGTTGGCGTTCGCCGAGGCAAGGGCCGCCCGCACATCTTCCAAACCAATGCCGTAGTGTGCGAGAGCATCCGGATTTAATTCGACGCGAACCGCCGGCAACGAGCTTCCCCCCACATCGACATTCCCGACCCCCTCGATCTGAGACAACTTCTGTTGGAGCACGGTCGCTGCGGAATCGTAGAGTTGACCTGCGGTCCGAGTCGAAGAGGTCAGCACCATCAACAGAATCGGCGAGTCTGATGGATTGTATTTGCGGTAGGTCGGGTTGCTTCTCAGATTCGAGGGTAGATCCGCGCGGGCCGCGTTGATCGCCGCTTCGACGTCTCGAGCCGCGCCATCGATGTCGCGGTTAAGGCCGAATTGAAGCGTGATCTGCGTGTTGCCGAGCGAGCTGCGCGACGTCATTTCCGTGACGTCGGAAATAAAACCGAGGTGACGCTCCAAGGGAGCGGCAACGGTGGCGGCCATCACATCCGGACTGGCTCCCGACATCGTTGCCTGGATCATCAGCGTCGGAAAATCGACTTGCGGTAACGGAGCGACAGGAAGGCGCAGAAAAGCCAGGATGCCTGCAAAGGCGACCCCGACGGTCAACAGCGTCGTCGCTACCGGGCGTGAAATGAAGATTCCACTAAAGTTCATTCCGCTGGTTGGCCGGCTTCACGCGGAGAGAATCGACGGCCCACGCGATCCAGAGCGAGATAAATAACGGGCGTGGTAAGCAGCGTCAGCATCTGGCTCAAGAGGAGGCCGCCGACGATCGAGATCCCGAGCGGTCTCCTGAGTTCAGAGCCGGTACCCGTTCCGAGCATGAGCGGCAACGCCCCAAACAGGGCCGCCAACGTCGTCATCAAGATCGGACGGAACCGCAGAAGGCACGCTTCGTAGATGGCTTCCCGCGGCGCTTTACCGAAATCCCGTTCCGCCTCCAGCGCGAAGTCCACCATCATGATGGCGTTTTTCTTAACGATACCGATTAAAAGCAGGATACCGATAATGCCCATGACATCCAGCCCGCAGCCCGTCAGCATCAAGGCCAGCAAGGCTCCGACACCCGCCGAAGGAAGCGTGGAGAGGATCGTGATCGGATGAATGAAGCTTTCATACAGAACCCCCAGGATGATGTACATGGTGACGATGGCAGCGACGAGCAGAAAAACTTCGTTGGTCAGTGAAGCTTCAAAGGCGGAACTCGCGCCACGGAAGTTCGCGATAAAGCTCGCCGGAAGCTTGATCTCCTGTTGCGCCGCTCGAATTGCCCGCACCGCGTCTCCCAGCGCGGCCCCCGGCGCCAGGTTAAACGAAATCGTTGCCGCCGGGAACTGGCCAAGGTGCCCGATCCGCAATGGTATTTCTTTGATCTTGACGGTGGTGATGGCCGATAACGGCACCTGGCCTGCCCCGGAGGTTGAGCCCGTCGAGGCAGCCGAGCTGGGCACAAAGATTGAGCCGATCGAGTCCAAACTCCGTTGAAGAGCCGGAGCCGCCTCGAGGATGACGCGGTATTGATTGGATTGTGTAAAGATCGTCGACGCGATTCGTTGGCCGAACGCGTCGTATAACGCGTTGTCCACCGTGGCCGGCGTAATGCCAAAACGGGCGGCAGTTTTTCGATCGATGATGATATCGGCCGATAAGCCGCTCTGCTGCAGATCACTGGCAAGATCGGTAATCTCGGGCACGGCCTGCAACCGGCTGACCAACTTTGGCACCCAGATTTTCAGCTCGTCCGCATTTGCGTTCTCAAGAACGAATTGGTATTGCGTGGCGCTGACGGTGGTGTCAGTGGTCAGATCCTGAACCGGCTGCAGAAACAGGGTGATCCCTTCCACCCCCTGAGCTTCCTTCTCAATCCGACGAACAATTTCCGGTGAAGTCAGTTGCCGTTCGTCGTGCGGTTTCAGGCCGATCAGGAACCGCCCGCTGCTCAAAGTTGCATTGCTCCCATCGACCCCAACAAATGAGGAGAGATTGACCACGTCGGCGTCCTGCAGAATCTTCCTGGCCAGTTCTCCCTGCCGCCTGACCATCGCGCCATAAGAGGTCGACTGAGGCGCTTGCGTGACGCCTTCGATCAAGCCGGTGTCCTGCACCGGGAAAAATCCCTTGGGGATGACGATGTAGAGCCAGATGGTAAGGATCAACGTACCGATCGCGATCAGGAGCGTTAAGGCCTGGCGACGCAGCACCCACGTCAGCATTCGTCCATAGTACCTGATCATCCAGTCAACGCTCTGTTGGCTCAGCTTTTCAAATCGGCCAACCTTTGTCTGGTGCCGAAGCATCTTCGCGCACATCATCGGTACCAGCGTCAACGAGACGACGGCCGATAAGACGATCGTTACAACGGACGTGACCGAAAATTCGTGGAACAAGCGTCCGATAACGTCGCCCATAAACAACAACGGAAAATGGACGGCAATCAGAGAAATGGTGAGCGAGACAATGGTGAATCCGATCTGTTTTGACCCTTTGAGCGCGGCTTCCGAAGGGGTTTCGCCCATTTCGATGTACCGGCTGATGTTTTCGATCACGACGATCGCGTCGTCGACGACAAAACCGGTCGCGATCGTGAAGGCCATCAGCGAAAGGTTGTCGAGGTTAAACCCGAGCAGGTACATGGCCGACAGCGTGCCAACGAGGGAGAGCGGTACGGAGAGGCTCGGGATGATGGTGGCGCGCAGGTTGCGCAAGAACAGGAATACAACCAGCACAACCAGCGCTACGGAAATGCAAAGCTCAAACTCGACGTCTTTGACGGACGCGCGGATCGTCACGGTGCGATCGGTCAGCACTGCAACCTGAACGGCAGCAGGAAGGGTCGCTTCGAGCGCCGGAAGCAATGTTTTGATATTATCCACGACGCTGATCACGTTTGCGCTCGGTTGGCGCTGCACTTCCAGAATGATTGCCGGCGTGGAGTTCATCCAGGAGCCGAGTTTGCTGTTTTCAGCCGCCTCGGCCACCTCGGCTACATCCCGCATTCGAACCGGCCGGCCATTTTTGTAGGCAACGATCGATTCCATGTACTCGCGCGGGTCATGCAGCTGATCGTTCGCGTTGATCGTGTAGGACTGCGACGGACCGTCGAAATTGCCCTTCGGCGTATTGACGTTTAGGTTGCTGATCGTCGTTCGCAGATCGTCAATGTTCAAACCGTACGCGGCCAAGGCGTGCAGGTTAGCGCGAATTCGTACCGATGGCCGATGGCCGGTGCTGATGCGAACTAGGCCGACGCCCGGGATTTGAGACATCTTTTGCGCCAGTCGCGTGTCCGCCATATCAGCCACTTCAGGCAGCGGCAGCGTTTTTGACGTCAGCGCCAGCGTCAGGATCGGGGCATCCGCGGGGTTCACCTTTGCGTAGATGGGTGGCGCCGGCAGATCGGAGGGAAGAAGGTTGTTAGCGGCGTTGATCGCCGCCTGGACCTCTTGTTCGGCTATATCCAAATTGAGCTTCAGATTGAATCTCAACGTGATCGTCGAAGCCCCGGCCGAACTCGAAGAAGACATTTCTTCGAGGCTTGGCATTTGACCAAGCTGCCTTTCGAGTGGAGCGGTGACCGAGGTCGTCATCACCTCAGCGCTTGCACCGGGATAAAAGGTCTGGATTTGAATGGTTGGATAGTCCACTTCCGGCAGCGCTGAGATGGGGAGGAACGTGTAAGAAACCATCCCTGCGAGAAGGATCGCAACCATCAGGAGCGAGGTTGCGACCGGCCGAAGAATGAACAGGCGGGACGGATTCATCAGTCGCTGACAGAAGCGCGCGTTCTCGTGGCTAGCGGAAGCATTTGCTGCATATCAGGGCGCGTCCGGAGCATGCCTGCGTTGCTCGTTTCCATTCCCGTGCTCGCCGTGACGACGCCACCGAGGCGACCCGTCCGGCCAGGGCGACCCCTCCGGCCGCGACCCGTCCGGCCTGCCGGAATACCGGTGCGGCCTTTGCGCGCCATCAACCGGCGGACGTTTTTCGGGAAGCTGCACTTTCGCGCCGTCATACAACCGGTCGACGCCGTCATTCACGACGGTTTCACCCAATTCAAGCCCGGAAAGGACGGCAGCTCGCTCGCCATCAATCGGTCCCGGTTTGATCACGCGAACCGAGACCGTCGAATCGGCATTTACCACATAGACGTAAGACCCCGGTGCACCCAGTTGGATGGCGGCCGTCGGAACGACGACCGCATCCTGTAACGTATCCACAAGCAGCTTCGCGTTGACGAATTGTTGAGGGAACAGCTTCCGGTCCCGGTTGTCGAAAACCGCCCTCAGCTTCACCGTCCCGGTGGTCGGATCAACCTGGTTGTCGACCGATACCAGTTTCCCCTGGGTGATTTCCGTGCTGTTCGTTCGATCATAAACCGTAACGGGCAGATCCACGCCCGCCTTCAACCGTTCCGTCACTTTCGAGATCTCGTCTTCCGTTACGGTGAAAATCACGGTGATCGGATCGATCTGGGTAATCACCACCAGACCGGAGGGATCGCTCGTTTGCACATAGTTTCCCTCGTCCACCTGCCGGAGCCCGACGATCCCGTCGACGGGAGAAACGATGTGACAGTAATTGAGGTTTACCTGTGCGCTCTCGACCTGGCCTTGATCGGCCTTCACCGTCCCTTCGTACTGATGAACAAGCGCGACCTGCGTGTCCAACGTTTGATGTGAAACCGAATCTTGTGCATTCAGCTTTTGATAGCGAGCCAAATCAACCCGCGCATTTTCGAGCAGCGCACGATCTTTTTCCAGTTGGCCCTGCTGCTGGTCCAGAACCGCCTGGAAAGGCCGCGGATCGATCTGCGCCAGAAAATCCCCTTTCTTGACCTGCTGCCCTTCCGTGAATGCGATCTGGATTAATTGCCCGCTAACCTGCGGTTTGATCGTGACCGTGGCCGGTGGGGTCACCGTTCCAAGTCCGTTCAGAAAAATCTGGATGTCGCCTTTTCTTGCGACGGCGATGCCCACGGTCGTCGTCATCCGGGAGTTAAAACGGGACGACGCTCCGGCTGCAACCGGGGGCCGGTGAGACAGCCAGAACCAAACGCCAGCTAATACCAAGGCAAGAAACGCCACTCCGCCGGCCCAGCGAATGAGCTTTCGGCCCCATCCGGACTTTGGCTTTTCGGGTTGTGCCATCATCAACATGGGGTGCACCTCCCCGGCGTTGCCTGCGCGCAGTCAAACGGCTTCATCTCAGTCGACCTGGATTCCTTGTTTCGTGTGAGCGCTACAACGACGTACACAACGCCCTCGGGTTTCGATTTGTTTTGGTTTTTTGCAACTTCGATCGTGGGTGAATCGATTCAAATGCGCGGCTGGAGGTGGTAACGCCGGGGATGGCGGAACCGGCCTGCGTCCGTCGCACGGAATTTTTGTTGTCTAGTTATGAAAATCAGATAATCTGATTCCCATGGAACGCGAGATGACCGTTACTGAGGCAGCCCGTAACTTCGCCGACGTGGTGGCGCGCGCCTTCTACCGCGGCGAATCGGCCAGGCTCATCAAAAATGGCCGTGCGGTCGCCCGTATCGTGCCGGTCGAAGAGGCTGTCCGTTTCAACACGGGGACGGAATTGGCCAGGCGCTGGGCCGACCCTAACCGGCCACGGCTTTCGCCGGCTGAAGCGGAAGCGCTGGATGCAGACCTCAAAGAAGCCAGACGGGCATTGCCGCCCCTTGAGGCGACCTCGTGGGAGTAGTGCTGGACACCTCAGTGCTGATTGCGGCCGAGAAAGGCCAGCTAGATTTGCCGATGCTCTTCTCCGCCATCGGAGAGGAGCCCGCGGTAATCTCCGCCATCACCGCTTCCGAATTGCTCCACGGTGTCGAGCGCGCCCGCGCGGCCGGTATCCGGGCGCGTCGCAGCCGTTACGTCGAATGGATTATCAACAATATCGGAGTCGTTGCCTTTGGCATTCCCGAGGCCCGTGCGCACGCCCGGCTCTGGGCCCAGCTCTCCATCGAGGGCCAACCGATCGGTCCCTATGACCTAGTGGTGGCGGCCACGGCGCTGAGCCTGGGATTTTCTCTGGCCACTCTGAACAAGCAAGAATTCAACCGCGTATCCGGCCTTGACCTCTTTACCGTTCCCGTATGAAGTTTTGCACTACTATCAACGTCCCTTCCGGCGGCCGATGAGAACTCCGGCCGCCGGCAGGTCCGTGCCGCCGGTGAGGAATTCCAGACCTTCAAAGGGTGCGAGCTTAACCGGGTGCGGATTATAGTTAAAGAAAAAGCGCAGGGCGCCGAACCGGCGGGTTCGCACCCCTTCCGGAAGGTCCATGAGTGGAAGCTGCTGCTCAGTGGCCACCATTTTCACCAGATCCCCCAGCCACCGCGCGTCGGGCAACGCGGCCAGGTATAAGAACCGGCCATGCCGGAAGAGCACCCCGCGCCCATCCTCGAGCCGGGCGAGCGGCTGCAGGTCGCCGGTCACCTGTTCGACCCAGATTTCCGCCTCGTAGCGTTCACCGTTCCAGTGCACGGCCTGGGGCGCAAAACGGGGCAACGCGTCGACCCGCACCACCCGCAAGGGCAGAAATTCCTGGACCGGACCCGGCGGCAGGTTTGGCGGGATGCTGAAGTGCGCAGTTTTTGAGCCCAGGCGCGGCCCGAACAAGACCAGCCCGGTGGAACGGCGCACGGCCTCTACAAATTCCGGACGCACGATCGGCAGCGGGGGAACCACGATGAGAGGGTAGCCGGTCAGGTCGCCCCCTTGCGGCACGATATCGACGTTCAATCCCCGCCGTCGCAGGGCACGGTAGAACCGAACGACCTCGGCGAGGTAGGTAAATTCAACGGTTTGCGGCTGGATGGCGATCGTCCAGTCCGCTTCGTAATCAAAGAGGAGGGCAACGTCCCCCCGCTCCGGCGTTTCTCCGTCGAACACGGAGAGTTCCTTCGTTAGCTGCGCGATTTCTGCGCAGGCGGCGTCCGGTTGGCCATCTGGCAGGTGCAGTCCGGCGTGGTATTGCTCCTGCGCAAACGGCGCTTGGCGCCAACGGAAGTAGCTCACCACTTCCGCCCCGTGAGCGAAGGCCTCCAGCGTCCAGAGCCGAACCATACCGGGCAGCGGGGCTGGGTTGTACGGGGCCCAGTTTACCGGCCCCGGCTGTTGTTCCATGATCCACCACCGGCCCCGGCCACAGGCCCGATAGAGGTCGTGGTGGAGTGCACCGTAATCCGGGTCGCCGGAACGCAGGAAATGTTTGCGGTCCGACTCCGGGAAGAAAGGAACGGACGCGAGAAAGCCGAGCGGGTAGACGTCCCAGCTCGCAAAATCCAGGTCACGGGCCACCTCGAAGTGGTCGAAGTCGGTAAACCCGCCCATGAAGTTGTGGGTAATGGGCCGCCCCGGAGAGAGGTGGCGCAGCACCTCCAGTTGCACCTGCTGGAACTGCCGAATCATGTCGGAGCTGAACCGCCGGAAATCCAGGCGGTGCGCCGGGTTGGGTTCAGCGGGTGTGCGGTTCGGCAATTCGATCTCGTCGAAATCCCGGTATTCCATGCTCCAGAACACGTTGCCCCAGGCGTGGTTCAAAGCCGCGATATTCCGGTAGCGCTGGCGCAGCCACTGCCGGAAGCGCGTCCGGGCTGTCGGCGAGTAAGAAAGCGCAGTGTCGTGGCACCCGAACTCATTATCGATCTGCCAGGCGTAAACGGCCGGGTGAGCGCCCACCGCTTCGGCCATGCGCGTGACGATCTGGCGGCATTTAAGCCGGTACCCTTCGTGTGAAAAGCAGTAGTGACGGCGCGAGCCGAACCCGAGGGGCAACCCATCCTCGTCCAGCGCGATCATGTCCGGCATCGAATCGATCAGCCACTTGGGCGGGCACGCGGTCGGCGTTCCGGCCACGACGGCCAGCCCCTCCTGGTGCGCAAGGTCGAGGAAACGCTCAAGCCACGAAAAATCGAATCGTTCCGGCTCCGGTTCGAACCGGCTCCAGGCGAATTCGGCGACCCGCACGTAACGGATTCCCAGGCTGCGCATGCGTTGCAGGTCTGCGGGCCAGCGACCCTCATCCCAATGTTCCGGGTAATAGCAAACGCCGAGCGACGGCGCAGAATTTCTTTGGTCTGGCATACGGCAGGAAAAGATGGATTGGTCCGGCTCATGCCGGTTTGAGTCAGCAGCGGACGAAGAGGACGCCGTACGGCGGCAGTTCGGTGCGCCCGTGGAGCTTTTGCGTCCCTAAAAGGTCAAAGACCGGTGCCGTGAAGGTTAACACCTGCGGTTGAGAGCTGAAGTTTAACAGAAAACAAAACTTTTCGGTCCCATTTGACCGTACGACGGCCTGAACCTCGGCAGGAATCTCCGCCCAAGAGGCTAACGGGTCCTGGACGGCAAGGGCGTCCAGCAAGGCGGTCACATTCTGGGGGGTAAAAAAGCTGCCGAACTGGATGACCCGTCCCCGGCCCTTCTGGAAAAGGGTCACGGCGGGTTTACCCGCATAATAGTCAGAGGCGTACGACGCCAGAACGCGTGTCTCCTCTGCGACCGGAGCCAACACCTCATTAAAGACGGGTGCTTCCAGCAAGGTCCCTGAAGGTTCGAAACGCAGGCCGGACGTCTCGCCGGGAGTGGTCACGGTGAAATCGGCAACCCGCATGCCCGTCAGGTTTTCGTAAAAAGCTTTTGCGGCGGCGTCGTGGCACCAATGGTTACGGTCCCGGTACCCGCTCCAGCAGCCGAACACGAGCGTGCCGCCCCCTTCCGCGTAGGCCTGCAAGGCCGGAACGTCAGCGGCCGTCAACACGTGCGCGTGCGGGAAAAATATTATCTGATAACCGGCCAGATCGCCGGCTTCCCGAACGCTCGAGAGGGGGCGCACATCGGCCGCCAGATGCCGCTCGGACAAAGCCTGGTAGACGCTGAGCTCATTGGCCTCCCGGTGGCGGCCGGTAAAATGCTCGATGCGAGCGTGAGATTCGTTGTCGAAATCGTACAGGATCGCCGCACTCGAAACGCAGCGGGTACCGGTCAGGGTTGCCGACACACGCTTGATTTCTTCGCCGAGCCGTTGTGCTTCCTCCAATCGCCAGGTGTTGCGTTCGTCGTGGTAAAGCAGGCCGTTCCAATGGGCCTCCGCGCCATACGGCAGCGAACGCCAGCGGAAGAAGAGCAGACCGTCGGCTCCCTGGGCGATGGAGTTCCAGCACCAGAGGCGCATCTGTCCGGGCTTGGGCGTCGGGTGGAGGTAGTCGGGGTTCCCGTTCAGGATGCCGCCGATCTGGCCGCTGGGACCCGACTGTTGTTCCAGCACCATGAACTTTGGCGACAGCCCGCGCATCCGGGAAAGGAGCCGGGACTCGGCGCGGTCGCGAAAATGTGCCGGTAACGTCAGGTCGCACACCTTGAATTCCGGGTAGGAATCGTAGGAGACGAAGTCGACGGCTTCCTGCACGAACTGCCGCTGGTCCACGTTCGTCATCGTCTGGAAAGCGTTATGGGTGACGAAGTGGTGCGGCGCGATCCGTTTGATGATCCGGTACTGCATCGCGCCGAAGCGGACCGTCATCCCGGAGGTAAAACGGTAAAAGTCCAGCAACAGGCTCGGGTTCTGGTAGGTGACGGTAGGCCGCGGCAGCCAGACCTGGTTCCAGGCGGTGTAGGTCTGCGACCAGAAGGCCGTGCCCCAGGCCCGGTTCAAGGCTTCCAGGGTAGCGTAACGCTCCCGGCACCAGGTACGGAAGGCCTCGTGGTCACTCGGGGCGAAACTCACGTCCAGGTGGCAGTTCAGTTCGTTGTCGATCTGCCACCCGATGACCGCCGGATTTTCCCGGTAGTGCTCGGCCAGCGCTTCGGTGATGGCCCGCGCTTTCTCCAGATAAACGGGTGACGTGTAGTTGTAGGCCCGCCGGGAACCGTGCGTCAGCCGGATGCCCTCATAGTTTACGCGCGACACTTCCGGGTAACGTTCGGTGAGCCAGGCAGGCGGGGCGTAGGTGGGCGTGCCCATGATCGCGTTGAGCCCGTGCTTCCGGCAAAGCTCGAGCGCGCGATCAAACAGGGCAAAGTCGTAGCGACCTTCTTCCGGCTCCCAAACGCTCCAGGCCCCCTCGCCCATCCGGACCACGTTCATGCCGGTGCGGGCGATGCGCGCCAGGTCAGAATCCCACTGGGTTTCGGGCCATTGCTCCGGGTAGTAAACCACCCCGTAAAGGAATGAATCGTAGGCATAGCTCTTGTCCATAATCGGCTAACCTTTGGTGGCACCCGCTGTCAGCCCGCCGCGCCAGTATCTGCCCAGCACGATAAAGGCGATCAGCAGGGGCAGCACGCTGACCATCGAACCGAGCGCGATAAAGTTATAGACCGGTTTCCCGCCCGCCGCGGAGCTCACGCTGTTCCAGACGTTCAACCCCAAGGTTAACGGGTAGAGGCTGTCCTGGCTCAAGACAATCAACGGCAGGAAAAAGTTGTTCCACGCTCCGACAAAACAGAGCAGGGCAACCGTCACCAGGCCCGTTTGCATCAGTGGCAAGCCGATACGCCAAAAAATCTGTCCCTCACCCGCGCCTTCCAGCCGGGCAGCCTCCATCAAGTCATTGGGAAAGGACGAATCCCAGAACACCTTCATCAGGTAGAGGCCGAATGGATTAACCAGGCTTGGCAGGATCACGCCCCACATCGTGTTGACGAGCCCGATTTTGTTCAACATCAGAAACAAGGGCAATACCAGGGCGGTCGAAGGCACCATGATGGTGCCCAGGATGAAGTTGAACAGAAACCCCTTGGCCGGAAAGTCGTATTTGGAAAAGGCGTAGCCTCCCATCGCGCAAATCAAGGTGCTGCCGAGGGAGATGGAAAGGGCATAAACCAGCGAGTTGCCGAACCAGCGCACGAAGATCCCATTCTGATAGGTTACCAGGCCGGCAAGGTTCTCCAGAAAGTGCGGGGGACTGGCAAACCATAGTCCGAAGGTTGAAAAGAGCTGGCCGTTGTCCTTGGTCATTGCCACGATGATCCAGGTGGCGGGCAACAGGCAATAGAGCAAGAACGCCGTCAGCACGATGTTCCGCAAAACCCCTGGAGCGGGGGAAACACCGGCATACTCTCGAGGGGCAGGCGGCGGCGCCGGCGCGATCACATTCCCAGGTGGCCCTGCAGGGACCGTTGCGTCGCCGGGACCGGTTTGGGAGGGCGGTTGCTTCAAGGCCATAAGTCTGCGGGTCGTTTACTGGGAACCGATACGCCGTAGAAACGGGCCGCTGATCACGAAGATCAGCAGCGCCAGCAGGACGGCCAAAGCTCCCGCATACGAGTAGTTGGCGTCACGCGCCGCCGTGAGGTAAAGATAAAGGTTGGGCGTAATGTTGTCCGCCACGTATCCGAGTGGGCGCAGCACGAAGGCCTCGGTAAAAAGCTGTGAGGTACCAATGACCGAAAAGATGAACAACAACTTCAGGGTGGGCATCAGCAACGGGATCTTGATCGAACGCACGATATCCCACTGCGTGGCTCCATCGACGCGGGCGGCCTCGTAGAGCTCCTTGGGGATGTTCTGCAGGGCTGCAAACAGCGTGATCATGTTGTACCCTGTCCAGGTCCAGGTCACGATGTTAGCGATCGAAAACAGCACCAGCGCCGGCGACAGGAAATCGATTGTGCCCCGGTGCAGCGCGCTCAAGATCTGGTTGAAGGGCGAGAGATTCGGCGAGTACAGGTATCCCCAGATAAGCGCGCCGATGGCCGTAGGGATCCCATACGGCATGAAGAAGACGGTGCGGCACACCTTCATGAAGAGGCCACGCGACTGGTCCAACAACAGCGCCAGCGCGACGGCCAGGCCCAGCATGATGGGGACCTGCACGACCCCAAACATGAACATGTTTTTCAGGCCGTTCAGGAAATCGGCGTCCTGAACGGCGCGAAAGTAGTTTGCCAAGCCCCCGAACACTTCCTTGGCCGGGCCGATGCCGACCCGTCTGCGGATGAACAGGCTGAGATAGATGGCGTAACAGACCGGCGCCAGGTAGAAGGCGACGAACACCGTCAGGAAGGGCGCGAGAAACAGCAGGGCGGTCTTACGGTGCTGGCGCATGGCTTACGGTTATTCGTTTAACACGTTCCGTTTAGCTGCCCCGCATTACTTACTTGGTTTTGACCTCGTAGCCGTCGCCCTTGGCGTTTTTCATGGACTCGTTCTGCCAGGCATCGAGGGCCTGTTTGGGCGTCATCTTCCCGCCAACCAAGGCATCGATCTGCTTGTTATAGTTGTCGTTGACAAAGGCGAACCAGGGCGCCCAGGCGAAATCGGCGTTAACCGCTTGCGCGGCCTGGGCATAGACCTCGGCCACGTTTTGACCGCCGCAGAATTTGTCCGGGTTTTTGTCGGGCTGGTGGAGGTCAGGCGAGCTCAGCCCGGCCAGCGACGCGGGAAAGATGCCATAGCTGTTCCAGTTGCTCAGGACGGGTTCTTTGGCCGTGTTCAACCACACGCAAAAGAGGGTGGCGGCTTTCGGGTGCTTTGATTGTTTCGGGACGGCATTGCAACTGCCGCCCCAGTTGCCGCTACGAAACGGCTGACCTTTGCTCCACTGGGGCAACGGCGCGACGCGCCACTCACCGGAAGTCTTGTCGTTCAGGGAAGCGGCCAGCACCCCCGGGCCCCACGCCGCTTCAACGGAAGAGGCAATCTGACCCGAGCCGATTGCGTTATAGAATTCGGCGGTGAAACCGGGGATGGCCGATACGAGCTTCTTTTTCACCAAC
Organism: Verrucomicrobiota bacterium; assembly: GCA_019243005.1. Taxonomy (GTDB): domain Bacteria; phylum Verrucomicrobiota; class Verrucomicrobiia; order Chthoniobacterales; family JAFAMB01; genus JAFBAP01. The sequence continues at coordinate 19,778 of JAFAUY010000373.1, forward strand.
CCGTCCCAGTAAGCGAGCACCGTTTCGCACACCGGGTTATTGAGCATTTGAACCCACGTATCCCCTTGGGTTTTGAACAGTTCAGCGCCGTCGGCCCATGTCAGGCTGATGAACCATGGGGCGTGGGTCGGGAAGAAGTTGGCCAGTTTCACCTTGCCGCCACTGGCCTGGTTAAGTTTTTCGGCCTGCTGGGCGAACTCGTCCCAGGTTGTCGGTACCGCGAGCCCGTACTGATCGAAAAGCTTTTTGTTGTAAAGCAACGCCATCGGCCCGGTGTCTTGCGGGATACCGTAGACCGCTTTGCCGTCGGGAGACACCTGGGCCCACGTCCACGGCACAAAGTAGGCCTTCGCATCATTCGCACCGTATTTAGACAAGTCGGCCAAGCCGTCGGTCACGATGAAAGACGGCAAAAAGTCGTACTCAATCTGCGCAACGTCCGGACCCCCCGAGCCGGCTTTGATGGCGGTTTGCAGCTTCTGGTACTCCCCCGGGCCGCCGCCGACGTTGTTGACGTGCACTTTGATATTCGGATAGGCCTGTTCAAAGAGTTGGGCGGCTTTGTCCAACCCGCTTACCCAGGACCAGACCTCCAAGGTGATCGGGCCGCTTTCGACCTGGAACTTGCCGTAGTCGGGCTGCCGGTAGGCTTCCTGGGCGTCGGCCGGGTTGAGCGGCAGCGCGGCCAGGCCCGCCCATGCCGAAATGAGCAAGACGGCACGGGAGCACCGGGAAAAAGAGGGAGAGACACGCGAAGACCAACGGTGAAGGATGGGATGGCGCATATAGGGGGGGCGGGGCTCAAAAAGTTCGTATCAAACCGTTTCGCGGGTCGTAAACCACAGCCCCTTGGTCGCAGAAAAACCCCGGGCACGCGTCTTGCCAGCCATTGCCGAACTGGAGTACCGGCCCAACCTGGCGACCGCGATTAACGAACTTTGCGAACACCGAGTCGACGGCAAATCGCCTTCATCACCGGACCGCCGAGCCGTCGCTCCAGCTCCTCCGCCGGTTACCGGCGCGCGCGTTCTTCGAGCAACCGGGCGACCAGCGCCGTCCAACCGGTCTGGTGACTGGCGCCGAGGCCGCGCCCGGTATCGCCGTGGAGATACTCGTAAAAGAGAATCAGGTCTTGCCAGGCGGGGTCGTTGGCGTACTGCTCGGTCTGGCCGTGCACGGGACGCCTCCCCTGTGCGTCCTTAAGAAAAATGGCCGACAGGCGCCGTGCGAGTTCACGCGAGACTTCCAAGAGGTTCATCCAGCGGCCGGAACCGGTCGGGCACTCCACCTTAAGGGTGTCACCATAGAAGAGATGGTAGCGCTGCAACGCCTCAATCAGAAGGTAGTTCACCGGAAACCAGATCGGGCCGCGCCAGTTGCTGTTGCCGCCGAAAAGGGAGCTGTCACTCTCTCCGGGTACATAACGAACGCTCAACGTCTGGCCGTCTGCCCGGAACTCAAATGGGTGATCCCGGTGGTAGCGCGACACGGCACGCACGCCGTATTCGGAGAGAAACTCATTTTCGTCGAGCACGTACCGCAGCACCCGCTTGAGGCGATCCAGCGGCGGAGTGGCCAGGAGCGCAACGTGCTGGTAATGCGGATCGGAAGATCGGCGCATGATGAGGTGCGCGCCCATTTTCGGCTTGTTGGCGAGGAACCAGAGCAGCCGTTTTCGAAATCCCGGCAGCTTCTGGACGTCGACTTCGCGCAGGATCTCGACGGCAAACAAGGGGATCACGCCGACGATGGAACGCGTTTTGAGGGCCTTTTGTCCTGAAGGCCAGCGTAAGCAGTCATAGTAAAAGCCGTCCTCGTCATCCCAAAGTCCCTCGCCGCCCACCGAGTTGATTGCATCGATGATGGCCACGTAGTGTTCGAAGAACTTGCTGGCGATGTCCTCGTAAGCGGGACGCGTCTGGGCCAGCCGGATCGCCATCGAGAGCATCACCCCGCAGTAAAACGCCATCCAGGCCGTGCTGTCGGCCTGCTCGAGTTCGCCCCCCAACGGGGCCGGCCCTGAACGGTCGAACACCCCGATATTGTCCAGGCCGAGAAAACCGCCGCTGAAAAGGTTTTTGCCGTAGGCATCCTTGCGGTTCACCCACCAGGTGAAGTTCAACAGCAGTTTCTGGAACACGCGTTCCAGGAAGTCCAGGTCGCGCTCGCCCCGTTCCGCGCTGATTTTGTAAACGCGCCACGCGGCCCAGGCGTGCACCGGCGGATTCACGTCGCTGAGATTGAATTCGTAAGCCGGTATCTGGCCGTTCGGGTGCATGTACCACTCCCGCAAAAGCAGCAACAATTGCTCTTTGGCAAACGCGGGATCCAGGCGGGCCATCGGCAGCATGTGAAAGGCCAGGTCCCAGGCGGCAAACCACGGGTACTCCCACTTGTCGGGCAGCGAGAGCACATCACGGGCAAAGAGGTGCTGCCATTCGTGATTCCGGCCGCGCAGCCGTTGGTCCGGAGGTTTGGGTTGTGCCGGATCGCCTTCAAGCCAGCTCTCGATTACATAGTGATAGAACTGTTTGGACCAAAGCAGCCCGGCGTACGCCTGGCGCGCCACCCGCCGCTCGTCTTCGCTTAGCCTGGGAGAAATCCGTCCGGCGTAAAAGGCGTCGGCCTCTGCGATGCGTTCTGCGAACACCTGGTCGCTTTGAGCGAATAATTCTGCCGGGCGCTCTTCCGCGCACAAGCGCAGCCGCAACTGGATGGAGGTGCCCGCCGCAAGGTCCAGCACGTAAGGAAACGTCACCTTGGTGCCTTCTTTAACCGGGGCCACGGCCCCGAGTTCCCGGTTAATCGTATAGCGATGAAAAGCATCTTTTGAGTAGTTGGCACGGCTTGCCTGAATGCCGTAGAGCCGGGCCGCATTCGTCTCGTTTTCAGTGAAAAGTGCCTCGGGTACCTGACCGCCCGGACCCGGACCCGCCGTCAACCGGTACCGGCCCAGGGTAGGATGGCTTGCCTCAATGGGACCGCCCGCGCTCGTTTGAAAAAGCCGCGGTCGCTCGCTGGTGGTTTCGTACTCGAACGTTTTGCCCCAGGACCAGAGATTACGAAACCACAACTGGGGCAGGACATGCAGCGTCGCCGGATCCGGGCCCCGGTTGGCCAACGTGAGCCGGATAAAAATATCGTCGGGCGCCGATTTGGCGTACTCGGCCGTGACATCGAAATACCGGTTGTCCGTGAATACGCCGGTATCAATGAGTTCAAACTCGGGCTCGAGCTTGCTGCGCCGGCGATTCTCCTCCACCAGTTGCGCGTAGGGGAACGCTGCCTGCGGGTATTTATAGAGGGCTTTAAGGTAGGAACTGGTCGGGGTGGCATCGAGATAGTAATAAAGTTCCTTAACGTCCTCGCCGTGGTTGCCCTCGGGCCCGGTCAGACCGAACAGGCGTTCTTTCAGGATCGGATCTTTGCCGTTCCAGAGAGCCAGCGCGAAGCAAAGGCGGCACTCCCGGTCGGTGATGCCGAGCAGCCCATCTTCACCCCAGCGGTAGGCGCGGGAGCGGGCGTCGTCGTGAGAGACGTAGTCCCAACTGTTGCCCCCCGGGGAATAATCTTCGCGCACCGTGCCCCACTGCCGTTCGGATAAGTATGGCCCCCAACGCTTCCAGTTTTCGCGGCGCGCAGTATCGGCAGCCAACCTCTCAAGCTCAGCGTTCATCACTCCCACCTTTTTTACGATGACAACCGCCGATCGGCTACTGCCAAGTACCGGGGCGGGGCCATACCCGCGTCAACCATACGATTGCGGCTCAAAAATCGTATTCAGGTGTAATATATTCTCACCTTGTCCGCTGACCTTAACATGCGCGCCGCTCCAGCTGTCCTTCGACCCGATGCGGCTGCTGCCGCGTCGATCGTCACCCTGGCTGACGTGCGGGCCGCCCATCGGCGCATTTTTCGCTTTACCCACCGTACCCCGGTGCTTACCAGCGAAACGCTCGATGCGAGAATCGGTGGTGGCGCGCAGCTTCTTTTCAAGTGCGAAAACCTCCAGAAGGTTGGCGCGTTCAAGGCACGAGGCGCGCAGAATGCGATCTTCCAGTTGACCGAGGCGGAAGCCGCCGGCGGCGTGGTCACCCATTCTTCCGGCAACCACGCAGCCGCGGT
>JAFAUY010000158.1 GCA_019243005.1 Verrucomicrobiota bacterium
AAGAGGGTTTTCATCGTTCACGGGGTTGGCACCTGCTGCCCTGTTAACCTGATCGGCTCGCCCGGTTAATCAAGTGACGAGTAACGGGTAACACGGCGACCACGGCGGATCCACAGATTAAAAAATCCGATTATCCGCAGAACACGCAGAGAACGCAGAAAAGGGCAAACGTCCACAGATTACGCAGATTACACCGATTAAGGGCAGACCGGCGGGAAGAGGAACTCCGAGCTTGACATCAGCCGCCTGCCCCCGCCGTCGCACCCGTTGCGCGTTACCCGTTACCCGTTAGGCGTGCGACGAACTCCGATTCTCGGGAATGCACCACCGCCAGGTAATCTTCCGCGCGCGTCAGGGCCACGTAAAAGAGCGTTTCCTGCTCCTCGGGCGTGCGGTTAAGCCAGCCTGCCTGGGGCAGAATATCCGCCCACAGGAAAACCACGGCCTTAAACTGCAATCCCTTCGCGTGAAAAATGTTGAGCAGCTTAACGCCGGGGTCGCCGACCCGGGCGCGTGCGGTTTTATCCGCCCGGTTACTCACCCAGACGAAAGGGATGGCTTTGGCGTGAAGATCCCGCCGGAATTGCGCAAACGTTTCGATCAACTCCTGCCGGACCGCCGGCACCAGCACCCCGATGTCGGCCGGCCGGAGCGGATGAGAAAGCTGCCGTACACCGAATCTGCCCCGGAGCAAACCGGCGACCAGGTCGACCGCGTGCGCGCATTCCTCGAATCGATCCTTTGCTCGAATCACCACCGGCGGTACGCCGCTTGAACGCGCCGCTTGTGCAGGGTCAAACGCGATGGGACTTACCCCATCGTCCTCACCACCCTCCGTTCGTGCAAAAGGCGCCGCGAACCTCATGATCTCGCGGGCGTTCCGGTAATTTTTGCCCAGGCGGGCGGTATGGCCCCGAGCCGGGATGCCGAGGTTGCTCCAGCTGGCGCGCCGTTTGCCGTAGACCCCTTGGTTTCCGTCACCCACGATCAGCAGGTCCCCATGGTCGGGATCGTGCAGCAGGCAGCGCGCGCATTGAAACCAGATGGGATCAAAATCCTGGGCTTCGTCGACCAACACCGCATCGTAACGTAGTTCAGGGGCGACGACCCGGAATCGGGCCAGCAACCGCCGGCCGAGTTCGCCCTGCGACTCCGCCGGGTACGTCCTTCGAATCACGCCGTAGTCGTGCGCCAGCTTGTCGAAGTGCCGAACCGTGATTAACCGGCCCGCCTCGGCCAGGTTGCGCTCAAGGCAACTGCCAAGCGAGGCGTTGCAACAGACCAACAGGACCCGACGGCCGGCACCCTGGGCCAGGAGGCGCGCCCGTGCGACCAGCACGATCGTTTTGCCTGACCCGGCGGTCCCAAACACCAGGCGGGGTCCGGAACCCACGTCGCGAACGACGAGTTCCTGCCTGAGGTCAAGCACCCTGAAATCGAGTAAACCTTTGTCGAGGGATGGTGCCGTCCCCGGCCGGGGCGCGCTGACCACTTCAACGGCGATCTCGTCGACAACCGCAGCCTTCTCCGGCGTTGACGGCCCAAGCTGTAACCACTGCACGCCGGGAATGGCGGTTTCCTCCGGGGACACCGCAGCGACGGGCGCGACCGCCGCCGCTGCCGCCAGGTTTGAAATGAGCAACTCCGGATGAATGATGGCCCGAAGGGTTTTCACCTGGAATTCGGTCATGGCCGGAAAAGGCCAGCTCGGGTCAAAGAACCGGCCCAACCCGGTTGAGGCCTGATTAACGAAGGCTGCTTCCAGTTCGTCGCGGGTAATCACATCCGGTGCGGAAAAGATCACGTCCCAAGCCGAACCGGCCAACTGGCGGCGGCTGATATTCGACAGCACCACAAGAGAACCGAGGGGAAAAAAGAATTGGTCGCCGGCTTGGAGCAGATGCTGCGCCCATAAGCTTTGCCGGCAGCGGTCCCGAAGGCGATCCAGGTAATTGCACGCTTCTCGCCGTGGGTGTTCGCAGGAATGAAGCCGTCCGTGGCGATCCTTTACCGTGATCCGCTCATGATCGCCGCCGATCAGGTTTTGCGGGAGCCACCCTTTGACATCGATCGCCAGCAGGCCCTGGCCGGGGTCGATCACGACGAATGCAGGGTGCCGGCGGCTGAGATGTGCCTCGTAGTAGACGATGCAATCGGCGGCCAGGTGGTGGCGCAAAAGTTCACAGACGCGCTTTTCAGCGTCACTCGCGTGGTTTGGCAACCGGTCCGGGACACAAACCGCCATAGGGATGGCCGAAGCGTAACGTACCCGGCCTGAGACTGTCGAGCCGCGTTGCGCGGAGCCGCCTTTAAGGTAGACACCTCATTGTTCTATCCGCCCTGCCGTCGTGGGGGGTTCTTCCCGTTGCACTTTCGGCCGCCTTGCGTGAAGCAGTTTCAGTATGAATTATCGCAGACTCGGTAAGGCTGGAGTTAAGCTCAGCGAACTTTCCCTAGGGTCCTGGGTAACGTTCGGCGACCAGATCTCGGACGATGTCGCCGAAGCTTTGATGATCAAAGCCTACGAGGGCGGCGTAAACTTCTTTGATAACGCTGAAGGTTATGCCTCGGGCAGGTCCGAGCTCGTCATGGGTAAGATCCTCAAAAAACTCGGCTGGCCACGCGATACCTGGCTTGTATCCAGTAAAGTTTTTTTCGGCGCGGCCCCACACCCGCAGAAGCCGAACCAGTACGGCCTAAGCCGCAAGCACGTCTTCGAGGCTTGTCACGCCGCCCTAAAGCGGTTTCAGGTAGATTACCTCGACCTGTTTTTCTGCCATCGGCCCGATCCCGAAACGCCGATTGAGGAAACGGTCCGGGTCATGTCTGACCTCATTACCCAAGGCAAGGTCCTTTACTGGGGCACCAGCGTGTGGAACGCCGCGGAAATCGTGGAGGCGCACCTGGTGGCGCGGCAGTACAACCTGGTACCCCCGACCATGGAGCAGCCTTACTACAACCTCCTTCAACGGGGTAAGGTCGAGCGGGAGTACGCCCAGCTTTATGATCGCTTCGGCCTGGGAACGACCATCTGGTCGCCGCTGGCCAGCGGCCTGCTCACCGGCAAATACAACGAAGGCTTGCCGTCCGATGCCCGGCTCGGTCTGGAAAGCTACGGCTGGCTTCGCGACTGGATCATCAAGCCTGAGCGGCTGGAGAAGGTGAAAGCGTTTTGCAGTTTCGCCGGCAAAATCGGCCTGAAACCGTCCGTCCTGGCCATCGCCTGGTGCTTGAAAAACCCGCACGTCAGCACCGTCATTTTAGGGGCCTCGAAAGTCCACCAGCTCGAAGAAAATCTGCAGGCGTCCGCCGCGGCTGAACAGTTGACCCCGGACCTGCTGGATCGCATTGAGCAGATCATGGGCACCAAGCCTCCGGAGCCCGATAATGCGGATAACCACTGAGGAGGGTAACGCGTCAGATAGCCCCATCGATTTTTGGATGGAGCGGGACGTGCTCGATGATTTCCAACCCGAACCCGTCCAAGCCGACGACTTTCTTCGGGCTATCCGTCAACAGGCGTAACCGGTTGACTCCGAGGTCGGCGAGGATCTGCGCGCCTAAACCGTATTCGCGGAGCGGCTGTTTTGAGGGGGCAGGAGGCGCGTCTTCCCGGTCGGGCGCCGTCAGGTTTGTAAATGGCAGGCTGGTGGGCGTGCCGCGCGATTCCTG
>JAFAUY010000405.1 GCA_019243005.1 Verrucomicrobiota bacterium
GACTTTGCCCGTCTCCAGCTTGGCCGGTTTTTGAACGTTGGTGGCGCTGTCACCACGCAGGCCTTCCGCTGATTCCACCACCTTAAGGCTTACAGAGGACGGCAGTTCAACGGCGACCGGCTTGCCTTCGGCATACAGCACTTCGACCGCCAGGTTTTCGGTCAGATAATCCGCCGAGTTCTGCAACAGTTCCGGACGCAACGTTTCGCTCTCGTACGTATCCGGGTCCATGAAAACGTACCCATCCTGGTCCTTGTAGCTGTACTCGAGCTTGCGCCGATTAACGTCAACGAGTTCCACGGTTTCGGTTGAGCCGAACCGCACGTTGCTCGATTTGCCCGTACGGATGCTGCGGAGGGTTGCCTGGACGAACGCCCGGAGATTGCCGGGTGTGCGATGCTGGACATCGAGCACAACGGTGACATCGCCGTTGTAGCGGATGGCCATACCTTTTCGAAGGTCATTTGCTGCTGGCATAAAAAAAATCGCTGCTGGATTGGTTTGTAGGCCGCGGAAGCGGTAACGATCACAAAAGCTTCAATTTCGTCAAATCCTGTGAATCGATGAGCCCGACGGGTTGGTGTGCCACGTTGATCACGACGAGGTCATCGATCCGATGATGGTCCAAGGTATTAAGCACTTCAACGGCCAGCCGGTCCTCCTGGATGGTCACGGGATGCCGTACCATGTACCGCTCAACCGGATCATTCACCATGGTAGGATTCGCCTCAAACGCGCGCACAAAATCGCCATGGGTAAAAATGCCCAGCAAACGCTCGTCGGCCGGCTCGACCACCACGGCCAGACCTGCCCGGCACTGGTTCATGGCGTGCAGCACGCCGAGCACCGTCTCGTCCGGGGTGACCTTCGGCATGCGTTCAGGCGGTCGCATGACATCCCGGACTTTTTGCAACAACACCCGTCCGAGGCGTCCCGCCGGGTGGAACTTGGCAAAATCCTCTTTCTGGAACCCGCGCGCCTCCAGCAGGACCATCGCAAGGGCATCCCCCAGCGCCAGCATTACCGTCGTGCTCGACGTGGGCGCCAGGTTCAGCGGGCAGGCCTCCGCCGCTACCCCGCAATCCAGAACCACGTCGCTGTGACGCGCGAGCGTGGAGGACGGATTGCCGGTAAAGGCGATGATTTGTACGTCAAACCGCTTGAGCGCAGGCAAGAGGTTGAGTAACTCCGCGGTTTCACCGCTGTAGCTGAGCGCCAGCACCGCATCACCGTCGGCCACGATGCCGAGGTCACCATGGAGCGCGTTCGTCACGTCCAGGATCACGGCCGGGCTCCCCGTGCTGGTGAGCGTCGACGCGATTTTGCGGCCGACATCGCCCGATTTACCTACCCCAAGCGTCACCACCTTGTTTCCGGCATCCAGGACGGCCAAAAGCCGCTCCACCGCCCGGTCAAAATGGTCATCGAGCCGCGTCGCGAGCCGCTGCAGCTCTGCGATCTCGATCCGCAAAACCCGGCGGGCTTGTTCCACGTATTGGCTGGGTAGGGTCATAACCAGAACCTGCAGTCTACTCAGGACCGTATGCGTCGAAACAAAAAATTTTGTCGCACGGCGGGCGCGGCGAAAGCCATCACACGGCGCCACGGCGGGAAGAGTAATACTGAACTTGACATCGCCATCCGGCGTTCATAATGCCGCACCAGCGACTAGTTACCAGTTACTCGTTCTCGACACCCGACGCTCTACACTCTATCATGGTGGTTTCTTCCTCTCCTTTCACTGGGCGGAAATCGTTCGGTGTTCTTGGGCTCATCGCGATCCTGGTTTTTGCCCTGTGCTACTACGGTTCGTACGCGTTATCCGGTCTCGACATCATGGGAGAGGGAGGGACGGTGGCCATCATCGCCCAGCGCATCCTCCAGGGGCAGCGCCCGATCGTGGACACTTTTCTGGGATACAACGTTCTCTGGTTTCTGCCCATCGTGGGGCTGTTCAAGATTTTCGGCCCGAACTTTACGGCCGTCCGGCTTTTCTTTTTTGCTTTATGCACCCTGACCGCCTTGCTCGGGTACCGGGCGGTGCTCCGGTCCACCGGCCGGATTTGGCTGGCGGCGATGACCGGGGTGTTGCTCGTGCTCGTGCCCGGCATGCAGTTTCGCAACTACATGGGCTTCTTGGGGGTGGCTAACCTCGCCTGCCTCCTGGAGGTCTTCGGGTTACCGCAACCGCGCCTTCGCCGTCGCCTCGCCTGGGCCGTCGTCGCCGCCGCGTTACTCGGGATTACGTTTCTTATTCGCCTTGACCTGGGCATTTTCTTTCTGCTCATCGCTTTGGCGGGGACCGTCCTTAACCTCGGGCTGGGCCAAGGCAGCCGGGCGGCTCGCCTGGCGACTTCAGGCACTTTCCTGGTCTTGATCCCGGCAATGTTCATCGTCACCCATGAACCGGTGGACCGTTACGCGGCCCGGCATGGGTTCCGTTCCCAATTCTGGGCGCAATACGAATATTACGTTTCGTATCTGGAAGCCCGAGCCCGCGAGCTGGCAACGAAGTTGCGGCCCGGCACCACCGACTGGCGTTCACCCCGGACGGAACTCTCGGTCAGGCCGGCACTGCAACCGGTCGCAAACACGACAGGCGCGATCGACCACCCCCAAAGCGGCCAAACGGTCCAGGATGGCACGACGGTTCAGGAAGGCAAAACGGAGGTCGACCGCAGCATACGTTCTCTCCCGCCGTTGCGTGACGTCTTTTTGGCCAAACGCTCCAAACAGCGGGAGCTGGCGTTTATCATTTACTACCCGGTAGTGGCCGCCGTCGTGATCGGGACGGTGCTGCTCGGCCTGCTGGTGCTCGCGTTTCGCCGTCCGTCTGTCCGGGCACCGCTCTTTTCATTGTCCATCGCGCTGGCCTCAACGCTGGCCCTTTTTCCGCAATACCTTTTTTTCCGGCCGGACCCGCCACACGTGAGTGAAATGATGTGCCCGTTCATGGTGTTCGCCGGGCTGACCGCCGCCCTGGCGTTGGCCCTGTGCGGAAAACCGCGGCCGGCCTGGCTCAGGATCACGGCTTTGCTCTGGTTAGCCCTTACGGCCGTGCATCTGGGCATCTACACGCGTTACGGGCTCGGGCGGCCTTCCATGGGTTCGATCGCGATCAAACAGCCCCACGAAGTGAAATTCACCGCCGATAACGGGGTCATCGCGTACCTTCCCCCGGACCAGAAAATGCAGTTCCAGCAACTTTACCGGCTGATCCATCGCTACGCCGGGCCTGACGACTATGTCATCTGTTATCCGTATGGACCAACGGTTAACTTTATGACGAACCGGCCATCCTACCAGTGGAACCTCTATGTTGATAACGCGACGCGGCCCGATGGCTTTGATGCTTATGCCATTGCTCAGATCGAACATTACCGGCCCGCCGTCGTCCTGGTGGATGACGTGCCGATGAATGAAACTCCTTCCTCTCGCTTCAGCGTTTGGGCGGCACCAACCCTGGCCTACCTCCGGCAACACTACCATTATGTAGGATTCTACGTCCGGAACGAGGTTTATGTGCACGACTTCGAGCACGTGGAAAATGCCACAAATGCGACAAGCGGAAAAATGCCACAAATGAAGAGCCCTTTATTCGTGCGGTTTGAGGACACCACGCATCAGCAGCCAGAGAATTTCCGTTCGGTTTCACCACATTCTGCCCTTCATCTATGGCGTTGAATCAATGCTAAGAGCACCATCAATCGAAGTCAGTCATTCGTGCCATTTTTCCGCTCTTCCATCTGTGGCATTTTTTCACTTGTGGCATTTTTCGGTTAGTCCGTGCAGCGTTGCCAGGTTTTTGACGTCTTCCTTCAAATCGGCTTGCTTGGGAGTTTCCAACACTTTCGGTATCGCGCGAAATTCCGGGGCCGTCATGATTTCGCGGAAGGGTTCCAGGCCGATCTTGCCTGTGCCGATATGCTCATGGCGATCGACGCGGGAGTTAAACGCGGATTTGGAATCGTTCAGGTGCCAGGCGGCGAGCCGGTCCCGGCCGATGATCCGGTCAAACCGTTTCATCACTTTCCAAAATCCTTTGGCGGTCGAGAGATCGTACCCGGCCGCAAACAGGTGAGCGGTGTCCAGGCAAATGCGCAGGCGCTCCGGGAAAAGGCAACGGTTGATGATCTCGGCGAGCTGCTCGAAGCTATACCCGAGGCAGCTGCCCTGCCCGGCCGTGTTTTCCAGGGCGATGTTACACCGGCTTTCCGGCCGGGCGCGCAACACGGCGTCAAGGCTCCGGGCGACGCGGGCCAGGCCTGCCGCTTCGCCTTCTCCCAGGTGAGCGCCGGGGTGCAACACCAGGAAGGGAAGTTGCAGCTGATCCGCCCGCAGCAACTCCTCGTGGAGGCTCCGCAGCGATTTTTCCAGGAACTCCGCCTTGTTTGTGCCGAGGTTGATGAGGTAGCCGGTATGGCCGAAGATAGAGCCGGGCCGGTCGGGATACTGCCGGAAGCGGGCCACCTCCGTTTCCGCAAAGGGGCCGGCAAACCATTGCAGGTTGTTCTTGACAAAGATCTGGATGGCGGTGCAGCCGATGGAACGCCCGCGTTCGAGCGCTTTGACCGGCCCGCCGGCGATTGACATGTGCGCTCCGACCAGCGGCAAAAGCGGCTCCGGGCTCAGTGAAGCGGGCATAGAGTGATGCCACCAATGCCACAAGCGGAAAAATGCCACAAATGCAGAGGGGCCGACGCCATCGTGAGGTGTACTCTTAATCTGTGGATGCCTTTTCTCCCGTCTCCCACACCGGCTCGGCTGGAGTTCCGCGGATGCGTACGTTGCGTCGGCCGTCGTAATTTCCGGAAAGATCCAGGGAAAGGCCGAAGAGCTCGATCGTGCCGCTTAAATCCAGATGGTGCAGGCCGGATGCGAATTGCAGCCGGGACACGTGCAAGGTCCCGCGCTCGCCATCGATCCGGAGGGCAACATCGACCGGATCGTTGAGTCGTAGTGACCGTAAAAGCGGCAGAAATGCGCGCAGGGGTGGGGCCTGCTCGAGCTGAGTGCCACGCGCCGTGAGGTCAGCCCGGAATCCCAGGGGATCGTCGGCCGTGGCGGTGAATTCCGCCGTCCCGGAGAGGCGCCCGGCCGGTCCTAACAAGGAGCCCACGTTGCCGCATGGAACGTCCGATAACTGCATGGTCGACCGCTGCAGTTCCAGATCGGCGGCGATCTCAACGTCCGTTAGCCAGGTGCCGGCGCCGGCCCGGCCGTCGAAATGAACCGTGGCCGGCTGCCCGCGCCGCCAGTTAACCTTGGCCTCGGCCGAATCGAACCGCAGTTGCTGCCCCGCCAAATGGTAGGTAAACGGCGCCGGGGCCGAGACGCGCGCGCGTCCGCCTTCCTGGTTACCTTCGGCGATGACGGCGGGATTTTGTTCAAACCTGAACCCTTCCAGCTGGCGGCTTAACTCCGGGTGCAGCCAGGTGGCGAGCGCTACCGGCGACACCTTCGCTTCAAGTGACTTGAGCGTCAGGGCGCCGTCTGCGGCATCGAATGCGAATGCACCCGTACATTCGCCGTCGTCACGTGCGATGCGGACGGCGTCGAAATTTATGAGGCCGTCCCGGACCTGAAACCGGGCGTTCCCGGAATTGAAGGACACGCCTCGAAACTTGGTGTGGCCGAGCCAGATCTGGCCGTCGCCGGTAAGCTGCTGCAGGAGGGGGGCTTTACCGCGGAGGTTAACCTGCAGGACCGGTGAAGCTGCAAATTCCCATTCGGCCAGTTGTTCCCGGACGGGTGATGCCAGCAGCGGGGCGAGCGCCTGCGGATCGATCCCGGACTGCAGGCGAAGCCGGAACTCGCCCGCTTGCCGCAAGGCTTCACCGGCCAGCGTACCCGTCCGGTGGCCGACTTCCGCGTCGGTCAACATCCAGGCCACACCGTCTTTAGAGAAATTGGCGTGTAAACTTTGGAAACCCACACCGCGGTAGACGAACTGGTCGCAGGCGACGTTGCCCAGGAAACGGACGTGCCCGTCCGCCCTGACCCTGCCGCTCAACTCGACCTGCGGTCCGCGTTGGAAGCTCCAGTCGCGAGCCCACGGACACCGGGGATCCGGGCCGAGAAACGCCGGCAGATCCAGGCTGCTGCGAACCTCGAAGGTCTTGTCGTCTGAGACGAAGTCCCACGAGCCCGACGCCAACGCCTCGCCTTCGGCATCGCGCACGTGCACCCGGCGCACTTCGAGCCGCTGCTGTTCGACCTTAAACTCCGCGCTGACCTCTTCCAGCCGGTATCCGAGCCGATCCACCTGTTTGGCCTGGAACGAGCCGTCTTCAATGCGCATTGAAGCCAGGTCGGCCATGTCCCCCTGAAAAGTGAAGTTCAGTTGCGGCGCCTCTTTCGCCGGCCGCCACCGCTGGATCTCATTGATGATCTCGCCCAGAAACCGGTCGTTGCGGTGCGGCTGGGCGTTCGCATCCGGGGCGAGACCGCTGAAGCTTTCCGGATTAATCAGGGTACCTGAGGCGCTGCAGCGGATGCCGAGGACGTCGCCGCTGAGTTGGCGGACCTCGAGCCGGCCGGGTACGAAGTAAATGCGAGCCTGCACGCTGCGGGCGTAAAGACGAAGCGAAGCGTCGCGGGCCGGCTGCAGCGGAATGGAAAGCCGCGCGTCGCGCAAGTCGACCGCGTTCAAGGCCGGCTCGTGCTGGAAAAGCGCGGCATAATTGATGTCGAGCGACAGGTTGCTCACCTGTGCGAGCAGGTTGTCCATGGCCTCATCCTGAAAGATGTCGACATCCTGCGCGACCAGGCCGCGAAAGGGGTCGAGCGTCAGCCGGCGTACGTTGATGACGAGGCCGAATCGTTTGAATTCATGCGCCAATAAGCCGCGCCAGCGGCGGCCGAAACCTTTATCGTAGACGTAGTAGCCGGCCCACCCCAGGCCGGCCAGGGCCAACGCGACCACCAGCCACCGGTAAACCCGGTAAGCCGAAAGTAAACGGGCGAGTCTCACGCAGGAAAAAATTTGTCAGCACCCGATCCGGGAGGCAACCGGGATTCGTATCATGTATGAACCGAACCGACGAAAGCTTTTCGTGAATGAATAACCCGGTGCAAATTGGTTTGCCAGACCGGCACGTAAGCTGCTAAAGAATAGTTCCCGATGATTCAACCGAACTGTCGGGCACGCTTTACAGCGGACGATTTTGCGTTCATGGTCCGTGCGCTCACGCGGCATGAGCCGCAGGCCGTCAGCCTCGTGGATCTATTGACCGATGCGGAAACGCGTGACCAGATTCTCGACCATGAAGTGCTCGTCCGCGCGGTGCTGGAGAATCCGGCCAATCTGACCATTTCGCCGCAGTTCTACTTTTACATCTTAGCCAGGCTGGCCTTAAAACGTTCAGGGATAAGTGATCGGAACCTGGCGGATTACGTCGCGGCACTGCTTGAGGATTTTACACGGACGCGCCGGTTGCAGGGGTTAATGGAAAATGTGCAGAGCACTTACATCTCCGACCTGCTGCTGGCGCTTCGCAAGGCCAGTTCTTTTGAAACGTTTCTGATCCGGACGCATATCGGCAATTATGCCCTGTTCATCACCGGCATCTTCCACGACAACGTGGAACGGCGGAGTTTGCGCGGGGCGCCGTCGTGTGCGTTTTACGAAGACATGGGGCGCCGTAGCTTTCAGGCGGTAGCCTCACACCATGTGGCGCGGCGTTTCGAAATGAGTGACCTGTTCGAAAACCTGGCCGATCATTTTCATCATTGCCGTGTTGCCCTGAACCGGCTGACGGAAGAGTTGTTAGATTTGAATGGTGACCATCGGATGCCTTCATTTGGATGAACCCGACTTTGTTTAGTGAAGTTCAGCGCTTGTTCGAGCGCACCTATGCGAGCGTCGGCATCAACCTTGAGGAATGCCTGATAGATCGCTCGCGTTGCGCCCATCTAACCAGGCTCGCCGGCGCTTCCGCATGCGAGTTGAACGATTTGGCACGTACATTTTTGCGAACGGCAGATGACCGCCTGTACGTAGGCATCTATTATTCGAGCTGGTTGATCGAACAGCTCGAGCGACACGATCCGCGGACCGGTCTTTCCGATGCAAATATCCGGTCGCTCATCATGTTCGTCGAGGAGATCAACCATGCGCTGCACGCCGCATTGCAGTTTAAAGCCGGTCTGCGCCAGATCGCCGCTGAGGATTTTGCGCGTAACCTTGAGCTTCAGGGGTTGGTCGACACATATCTGGTGTTGCTGTTGTTCGTGGCATTTTTCCGGCGCACCCAACGGATCTCACGGGCCGACCGGCGATGGCTCAGGTTCCATCTCTTTGAGTGCCAGACCCCGGACGCCTACAAGGACGAGAACCTGCGAGCTCGCTACCTGGAGACCGGCGAATTAGCGGCATCGTACACCCATTTTCTCGATACCCTGAACGGTGCGCGCCGGTTGGAAGAAATTCGAAACTTCCATTCTTTAAGTTATGAACAGAAGAAGCGTCACATTCTGGCGCTGATGAATCCTCCGCAGGAGCGGTAGGCAGAGACAGGGCCAGGGGACGCAGCCGCTTGCGTCCGGTGACCGAGCCGTTCAGGGTGCGGCCATGCCGCTGCCGTCCTCCCGCCTGATTGTGACCGGTGACGATTTTGGTGCCACCAGCCGGATCAACCAGGCGATTCATCGCGCCTACGATTGCGGGCTGCTGCAGCAGGCCAGCCTGATGGTTACCGGTCCGGCGGTGGCCGAGGCGGTGCGCATTGCGAAACAATGCCCGGGGTTAACCGTAGGCCTTCATCTCACCTTGTGCGCCGGCCAGGCGTTGCAACCGTCTCGAGCGACGGATGCTAACCGCGCTCTGCCGGCCAGCCCGCTTTTTGCCGGCCTGCGTTATGCCCTGGATTCCCGGTTGGAACGCGACCTTGCCGGCGAGATCGCAGCGCAATTTGCCGCGTTTCGCCAGCTTGGGCTTGGTACCCCCTATTGGGACGGTCACTGTCACCTGCATCTCCACCCAAAGGTTTTCGGGCACGCTGCACGCACCGCGGGCGGCGATTTCAATTACGTGCGGCTGGTGCGGTCCCCACCGTCCGGAAACATTCTTGAACAGGTGTTTAATCAGTTGAGTGCCCATGCACTCCGCCGTCTCAAGGGCGGGCCGCCGGTGACCTGCGCCGATGCCGTTTACGGATTACGGTATAGCGGACGGATGAACACCGAAAATTTTCTCGCCTGCGTTCGTGCCATTCGGCCCGGCCAACTGGTCGAGATCTATTATCATCCGGGCGCGGAAACCGTCGAGCCCACCCCGGGTGTAATCCTGGAAGCGATCCGGCGCCGCGGCTTGGTCCTGTGCTCAAGCCGGACCGTGCGCACGCCGGCAGGCGCGTAAGTAAACTCTCGCCAGCAGCCGTCGGCCGGTCCGTTCTCGCCCGGTGCAGCGAAAAAACGTGAGTCGCGGCCCGGAACCACCGGCAAGCGCTTTCAAATGAAGCGCGCGCGCATCCAAAACCGGCGACGTCCGCGTTTGACCTGTACGCCCCGTTCTCATACAACGCGCTAACCCATGAAGATCTGGATCAACCGTGCCGGCCAAAACCTTGGAACGTT
>JAFAUY010000329.1 GCA_019243005.1 Verrucomicrobiota bacterium
GCCAGCGCCCCAATGCCCAACCGGCTGGTAATTCACGCGCTGAACCCGGGAAGACTGACCGTATTTGTCGGGCACAAGAGAATCGCGGCGCTGAGCAGCGGCCAGATCGAAGCAAGTGCATTCGATCTTTTCCAATCGAATTGGCTACGGCTCGCGTTCGCAGGTGTCCGCCAATACATGCTGGAAAGAATTTACGGAGACTCTACCAAGTTTCCGTTCGTACCGGTCAGAGTTGATTTCATCGGGGTAATGACGCAGAACGTGCTTCGCCGCACCTTGAGCGTTGTCCGAAACTCCAAACACGGCGGCACCCTGGTTTTCATCGAACCCGATGAGGAAGCAGAGCTCAAGCGTGCCAATGGACCGCTTCGCTTTAAGTACCGGATTGCCGATACGGGGCCGCGGACGCGTTACCAGACGTTGTTGAAGCACGCGGTCATTCGTCTGAATGAACTCGTCCGTCAGAAAAAGCTGAACGAGATCAGCTGGGCCGAATACCAGCGTGTTCCGGACGAGGAATTGAACCAGCTGGACGAAGCTTTTTTCGAGTTCGCGCACTTCCTCGCCGACCTGACGGCGGTGGATGGCGCGCTGGTGGTAACCAAGCGCTTGGAACTCGTTGGGTTCGGTGCCGAGTTGCGTGCGGAAGCGCCGGGCCTGACCAGCGTGCGTCGGGCCCTCGACGTGGAAGCGACCTTGTGGGCCAAAGAGGCCCTGGATGACGTCGGTACGCGGCACCGGGCGGTTTACCGCCTCTGCGAGGAACATTCAAACTGCGTCGCGATCGTGATTTCCCAGGACGCGGCCGTCCGATTCGTTAAAAATCACAACGGGGCGGTGACGTATTGGAACCAACTGTCGTGGTAAGCGGTAACGCCGTAACGAGCGGCGGGTGAACGGCCGGGGCGTTCGCTGCCCGCGGAGCGCGGTACCGGCTGTTCGTGCCTGCGGGAAAAAGGAGCCCGCGCCCCCCGATATCACCGGATTCTTTGGCCTTCCGGGCGGTCGCAAACCGCCGTCTACGCGCTACCCGCTACGCATTACCCGTTACCGGTTTGACGCTGGACGCCTGTGCTCCCATATTGCGGCCCGAATGAAATCAGCCCTCGTCGCGCTTGAAGATGGACGGATCTTCCATGGCGAATCTTTCGGCGCCCCCGGAACGACCGCTGGAGAGATTTGTTTCAATACCTCCATGACCGGTTATCAGGAGTTGCTGACCGATCCCTCTTACCGTGGTCAGATCGTCACGATGACGTACCCTCTGATCGGGAACTACGGCGTAAATGAGTTTGACGACGAGAGCAGCCAGCCGCACGTGCGAGGTTTTGTGATCGGCGAATTGTCACCGGTGGCAAGCAACTGGCGGGCGCGCGCATCGCTGGAGGATTACCTGCGCAGGTGGAACATCTGCGCGATACAGGGAGTGGACACCCGTGCGCTGACCAAGCATCTGCGGGTACGCGGGGCCATGCGAGCCTGCCTGACGCATGAGCTTACGGCGGGGGAAGCGATTGCGCGGGCGGAGGAAACGCCCCCGATGATCGGGTCTGATTTCGTCAGGGAGGTGACGACGCCGCAAAGTTACGAGTGGGATCCGGAGGACCGGTTGAGCCGTGCCTGGAGTATCGTGAAAGGCAACCCGGATGAGGTTGATGAAGTTACCGAGAACGGCCAGGTGTTCAAAAAACTGCCGCCGGTGAAGCACCGGGTGGTGGCTTATGATTTTGGGATCAAACGCAACATCCTGCGACGGCTCCGCCAACACGGTTTCAAGGTTACCGTTTTGCCGGCAACGGCCAAAGCTGAGGAGGTACTCGCGTTAAAACCCGAAGGACTGTTTTTGTCTAACGGGCCGGGGGATCCGGCATCCCTGACGTATGCGCATGAAGAATTGCGAAAGCTGATCGGTAAGGTGCCGATTTTCGGGATCTGCTTAGGTCACCAACTGCTCGGTTTTGCTTATGGCGGTCGTACGTTCAAGCTGAAGTTTGGCCATCGGGGAGCCAACCAGCCCGTCCAGGACCTGGTGACCGGAAAAGTTGCCATCACCTCTCAGAACCACGGGTTTGCAGTCGATGCCGACTCGCTGCCTGCAAACGTGGAAGTCTCGCACGTTAACCTGAACGACGGCACGGTGGAGGGCATGCGCCACCGTGACTTTCCAATTTTCAGTGTGCAATACCATCCGGAAGCGGCCCCGGGCCCGCACGACGCAAGCTACTTCTTTGACGAGTTTGCCCGGCTGGTTGAGATGGGCCGCTCGTAACCTCTTGGGGACGCGGTCCTTGCCCACATTTCCGGGTGGCGGGTGCCGGTTTTGCCCCGGAGGGGCAAAGACCGGTTTAACCGACGTGCAAGCCGGTGTAACTCGCACCAGGCGTTTTGGCGCTTGGCTACGATCAATCGACCCTCCGGGGCAGAACCGACAGCCAGCACTCGGCATCCGCTACCCGCCACCCGAAGGGGTTTTCAAGGCCCGCGGGCTAAAAAGGCCCGGCGCGATCCCGGTCGTAACCGGGAAACGTTGCGCGAGGGTGACTCCCGAGTCACATTTGGGTATGGCGAAAGAAGAGCCATTGATCGCGCAAGGAGTCGTTTCGGAGGTGCTGCCGAACACCATGTTCCGCGTATCGCTTCCCAACGGCCAAAAAGTTCTTGCGCATATCAGCGGTAAAATGCGCAAACATTTTATTCGCATCGTGCCTGGAGATAGGGTGGAGGTTGAACTTTCACCCTACGACCTGACCAAGGCACGGATAATCTTTCGCGAAACCTGATCCTGAACTCGCCGTAGGGGATGACGCGGACCTTGATTTCTCAAAATGCAAACGAGAGAGTGCCGCCGATTCGCCCGGATGCGATTAATGAAGAAAGGCACATTATGAGCGAACAGACCAATCCAGAGCAGCCTGCTAACCCGGGCTCGGGCACAAGTCCGGAGGCAGCCGGTAACGCAGGAGGCGCGGCCGGAACGCCAGGCCAGCCCGGGAATGCGGGACCGGCGGCCGACGCCGCTAAAAATCACGTCCAAGCCGCAGCTGACGATTTCAAGGCCGCCGCCTCCGCCAAAGCCGAGGAAATCCGGCGTGCGGCCGAACAAAAGGCCGAGCAACTTCGTGCTCAAGCCGAGGCAAAGGCCCGTGAATTCCGGGACACGGCTGGACATACCTGGGACGATGCGCGGACCAAGGCGAAGACGTGGCAGACGGAAGGCGAAGCTTACGTGAGGGACCATCCGGCCCAGGCGGTGCTTGCGGCGCTGGGGGCAGGATTCGTTTTAGGCTTGCTACTTCGTAAATAACCATGACGTCGATCCCTGCGTCGGACCCCGGGCCTGCCACCAGGGTGTCGGCCGGCGAGGCGGTGCGCGAATGGCTCGCTTCGGTGCTGAAGTTTTTTGAACTCAAGCTGCAGTTGCTTGGGTTTGAGGGGCGCGAAGCCGGCGTCCACCTGCTAATCCTGGCGGTGTTGATTGCCAGTACCCTCGCCTTGCTGGTGATGGGGTTGATTTTCCTGGCGGTGTTTCTGCTGTTTATCATCGTTAAAATCACCGGCTGGGAGTGGGGCTGGGCGGCGCTGCTTGCGGCGGTGGTCCTGATGGTATTGAGCGGCGTGACCGCTTTCCTGATCCGTACCAGGATTACCAAGCCTCTGTTTACTCTTACGCTTGCCGAGCTTAGAAAAGACCGCGAATGGCTACGACAGACGCGCGAAAGCAGCAAATAGTTGAAGAACTTGCCCAGGTGCGGAGCCGGTTGGCGACCGAGACGCACCTGGTGGCCGAAAAGCTGAACGTGTCACGGCATCTGTCCACGTCGTTGCACCAGCACTCGTTTCGCTGGGTCAGTGTGGCGGCGCTGGTTGGCTGGATTCTGTCGCGTCTGCCGGCCAGAAAACAGCGCGTTTATCTCGAAACCGGCAAGGACGGGGAGGTGCGGCGCAAGCGGACCAGGGAAGTGGGTCTGGCGGCCGCGCTCATGGCGGCTGCATGGAAGGGACTCTGGTCCATCGCCAAACCCATGCTGACGGCCTATCTGTCCAGCCGGATTGCAGGGCGAACCGCCAAGCGCGAGGCGCACGCCGCGAGCTGAGCGGGCTGCCATCCTTTGGCGCACGGCCGCCTGTCCTTGTGGCGGCGGCCGTTACGCTTTACGTCCGAATTTCTTTTCCAGTTCCTGGTAAGAAATCTGGATCATCGTAGGCCTTCCATGGGGGCAACAGTAAGGAAGATCACAGGCCAGCAGGTCATGAACCAGCTGCTGAATTTCCGGCAGGCGAAGCTCGTCGTTCGCTTTGACGGCGTGGCGACAGACGGTTTTGGCGATTACGTCCTCACCGATCCGCAACCGCGACGTCGACGCGGTCATTGACCGCAACTCGTCGACCAGCCGGCGCATGGCGCCGGCGGGATCGGCGACCTTCAAGAACTGCGGAACCGCGTCGATCTTCAGAGTGGCTTCGCCGAACGGTTCCAAGGCGAATCCCATCCGGCTGAGGGATTCAAGGTTTAAGCGGATCCAGTCATAATCTTTCGGTGTGATCTGGACGGTGATAGGAATCAGCAGACGCTGGCTGGGCACACCTTCGTTTTCAATCTGGCGACGCAGCCGCTCAAACAGGATACGCTCGTGTGCAGCGTGCTGATCCAGCAGCACCAGGCCGTCACCATTCTCCATCAACACGTACAGCTTGCCAAGAACGCCGAGCACCTTCGGCACGGCCGCCGGAGGCACCGGCAGGGCGGGCGAACCCGCCGTCATGGCAGCTTTTGAAGGCGTGCCGGGGCTGTCGGCCGCTTCCGATTCTCCAGCCGGTTCGTCTTCAACCGGGCCGGCTGGAGCATCCGAAGGATCCGGCACGCTTTCCGCATCCGTTGCGGCCCGGACTTCAGGCCGCACCGCGGGGGCTTCAATTCGCTGATGAGGCCGGGAAGAAAACCGGGCCCAATCTTTGCGCAAGGTGAACTGTTCGGCGGGCGGGATCAGGGGGCGCGATTCCGGCGCCAGCGGCTGGATCGGCAACGCGGGTGCACTTGCCGGCCCGGACGGCCGCTCGGGAGGTGCAAACGCCGCTGACCAGCGGGGCCGGTCGGCCTCCAAGGTCTTCCGAACGGCATCGGCAATCGCATTGCGGACGGCGACGGGATCCCGGAACCGGACTTCGCGTTTGGCGGGATGCACATTGACGTCAACGTCCGTCGGGCTCAGTTCAAGGAAAAGAAACGTCACCGGGTATTGTCCTTTCATCAGGGCGGTGTGATAACCTTCACGCAAACCCTGGTTGATGACGCCGTTTTCCACCGGGCGCCCGTTGACAAAGATGATCTGTTCGACCCGCGTCGCCCGGCTTACCCCCGGCCGGCCCAGGTAACCGCTCACCGCCACGCCGCCTTCCTCGTAGGGCTCGATTTCAAGCAACTGGCTGACGATTTCACTCCCGCGCAGGTCGCGGATACGGTCGACCAAGGCGCGTGCCGGCGGCGCCTGATAAATGAGCGCCTGGTCACGGACGTACACGAAGCCGACCTGGAAATGGCCGATCGCCTGGAGCAGCAACTGATGCTGCACGTGGTGGGCTTCGGTGGCCTCGCTTCGCAAAAACTTGCGCCGTGCGGGCAGGTTATAGAACAGCGACCGTACCTCCGCGGTGGTGCCCGGCGCTTCCCCGCTCACCTTGACCGATTCGATCTTGCCGCCGTTCACGATGATTTCCGTACCTTCCAGGGCGCCGGCAGGCCGCGTGACCAGCCGAAAACGCGCAACGCTGGCAATACTCGGCAACGCTTCGCCGCGAAAACCGAGGGTGGAAATGCGGGCGAGGTCCGCCCCTGATCGGATCTTGCTGGTGGCATGGCGTTCGAGGGAAAGGAGGGCGTCATCCCGATCCATGCCGATCCCGTTGTCGACGATCCGGATCAAGGATGCGCCGCCGCGGCTGACGGCCACCTCGATGCGATCGGCGCCGGCATCGAGGCTGTTCTCAACCAGCTCCTTCACCACCGAGGCGGGACGTTCCACGACTTCGCCGGCCGCCACCTGGCTGGCCACTTCATCCGGCAAAAGCGCAATTTTACCCATCCGTCCGGCTCGTCCGAGCCGCTCCAGTCTGCAACCAAAGCCCGGTCAACGCAATGTAATTGACACGCCCGACGCCTGAAGCCCGGCGGCTTTCGGCCCCTTGCTGCTAACGCTCGCGTTGACGCATGCGGGGCTTCGCGGTTAAATGGTAACGTGGTTATCAAAGTTACTGACGCGGCCATTCAACAAATCCGGCTGATGCTGGCGGAGACGCCGGATTACCGAGGATGCGGGTTGCGCATCGCGGTGGAGAAAGGCGGCTGTGCCGGCATGCAGTATGAAATGCACTTTGATCGCGCCCGGGAAAATGATTATCGTTACACTCGCGACGATGTCGAGGTGATGATCGATCCGGAAAGCGCCCCTTACCTCGACGGCGTAGGCGTCGATTACGTGGATGGATTGACGGGCGCGGGCTTCCGGATCGTAAATCCGAACGCGGTGCGCAGCTGCGGGTGCGGCAGCTCTTTCGAGGCGATGCGCGCCAATTAAGCTGTTCCCGGCATCAGCGTGGTCTCAAAAGGTTCATGAAAACGGCAGAGGTGGGTCGTTCGCCAAAGCGGGTAGTTGCTCCTCCGCCCGAGAATGGCAATCTGTTCGCTTGGACGGTCTTTATCCTGTTGCTCTGCGGAGTGGCGGTGGCGTGCTGGATCGGCACGTTTTATGTCTTCAGCCACCCCGAGCAACC
>JAFAUY010000156.1 GCA_019243005.1 Verrucomicrobiota bacterium
TCCGTCAGCCTGACCGAGCGGGAACAGGTGTTGGGCGCGCTGTTGGCCGCCGGCATCAATTTACGCCAGCAAGTACTCGGCGGCGTCGCCGCCGCGTCGGTTGGCGATGCCGGGGACCAGGCGCGGGTGCTGATTGACCGGGGCTGCCGCGGCGTGCTGCTGGCGCCTCCCTTCTATTTCAAGAACGTTACGGACGAAGGCCTTTACCGCTGGTTCTCGCAAGTGTGCGAGAAAATCGGGCAGCGGGCTCGCGACGTCTTTCTCTACCACATCCCGAGCGTGACCCAGGCGGCTCTGTCCATCGACCTAATCGGCCGGTTGAAGGTCGCTTTCCCGAAGGTGGTGGTCGGCGTCAAAGACTCCGGGGGCGACTGGGCCTACACGGAAAAACTCCTTCGAACGCACGCCGATCTGATCCTTTTAATCGGCGATGAACGCCACCTTGCAGCCGGCGTTCGCCTCGGGGCGCAAGGCGCGATTTCCGGGCTGGCCAACGTGTGTCCGGCCATCCTGTTGAAGCTGATCGAGGCAGGCGAGGAGGACCCGCGGGTGATCCGGTTGGTAAACGAACTCCTGGAATTTCCGGTAACGCCGGCCGTGAAGGCCTTGATCGCCCATCGGGCCAACGATCCGGCGTGGTTAAACGTGCGGCCGCCGCTCGTGGCGCTGTCTGAGGCGCAAGCCGCCCGTCTGGCGGGCGCGTATGACGCCATCTTTGCTTGACACTCCCCAGGGCTGAAGCGCCGGGCAACTCTCAATAGCCTCGGCGGGGCAAAGACCGGCTCGACCATCTTGGGAAGGGGTGTCGGCTGACCTCGTAAGCAGCGGACGCAACCCCTTCAAGGCGACATTAATTTTGCATGTTCGCTTAGAAAGTGTGTGAGAGGCAAGGCATGATCCATGGCCAAGTCTCTCGGCTCTCACACACTTTCTAGCCCTTGACCGCGCCAGTAAGCAGTCCTGCAACAAAGTATTTTTGAACGCAAGTGTAAAGGAGCAGGAGCGGGGCGGCGATGATCACCAGGATGGCAAACAAGGCGGCCGGATTGGCCATGTACATCCCCGAATACTGCATCGGAACCAGGGTGACCGTTTTATGGCCGCTTTCGGTCATAACGACCAGGGCCAAAAAGAATTCGTTCCAGGTCACGATGAATTGCCACACCGCGACGAAAATGACGGCCGGTTTAATCAGCGGGATGGCAACGTGGCGAAACATTTGCCAGCTCGTGCAGCCATCGATCACCGCGGCTTCAAACAGGTCACGCGGCGAATCATCCATGAAGGTTTTGATGATCACCATGGCGTAAGGAATCCCGAGCGCGGCGTAGGGCATGATCAAACCCTGGTAGGTGTTAATCCAGCCAAACCCCTTGAGCATGATGGCGATCGGAAGAACGATCGCGGCGACCGGCATCATCAACGTGGTGAGCAAGCTTGTAAACAGAAACGTTGATCCTCGGAGTTTCAAGACCGAGGCGGCAAAAGCGAACGTTGAGGCAAACGCTATCACGATGATGACGGTCGCCACGGTGATGAGCAGGCTGTTGCCAAAATACAGCAGCAACGGGTTGTCCCGCATCACGGTGATAAAATTCTCAAGGGTCATCGGCCAGGTGATCAGTTGCGGTTCGAACGCTGCATCGGCAGGCCTCAGCGCAACGCTGACCGTGTAGATTTCCGGCACCATCCAAAACAGCAGCGTCACGGCCAAAATCAGCTTAGCCCAGAACCGCATCGGGAAGCGGCGACGACTAAATTTGGGGAACCGCGCGCTCATACGAAACCTTTTCGGTTCGGACTTAACCGGGCACCAAAAAACACGATCTGGATCACCGACAACGCCAACGCGATGATCAACGTCAGCGTGGATAACGCCGAAGCGTACCCGATGTCGCCGATGACAAAGCCTTGCTTGAAGATGTAAGTGCCAAAGATTTCGCTGGCGTGGTCGGGTCCCCCCTCCGTCATCAGGTGGACGATCGGAAAGGTTTGCAACGTCCCGATGACGCCGAGGAGCAATAGCGACCGCGTGACCGGGGACAGCAGGGGAACGATCACGCGGGTGGCGAGTTGCCAGCCGCGCGCCCCATCGATTTTCGCCGCGTCCCAGAGTTCGGACGGTATATTCGTCAGGCCAGCGACGTACATGATCATGGAGAACCCGGTCCATTGCCAGACGTTCACCACGATCAACGCGTAGATCGCAAGGTTGGGATCGCCCAGCGGGGAATTGGTCAGCGGGATGCCGACCAGTTTGGCGTATTGCTGGATAATGCCGTAGTAAGGCGCGTACATCTGGGACCAGACGATGGCCACCACCGACACGCTGGTGATGACCGGTAAAAAAAACATGACGCGGAAAAAGGTTTTCGAGCGCGTCGTGTACGTCTCGATCAAGTAGGCGATCGTGCCGCCAATCACCATCTGAACCGGAATGGTAATCAACCCCCAGAGGAACATGTTAAGCAGCACCCGCCAGAAGACCGGGTCTTGAAAGAGCTGCCAGTAATGGTTGAGCCCGACGAAGGCGTTTGGACGCGAACTGCCGCTCCCGTGCAGGCTTTTGCCGATCACCCAGAGGATTGGGTAAGCCACGAAGAGCACGAACATGGCCACGGCGGGGACGACGTAGAGGTAGGGGAACGGCAACCATCGCGCGCGCCGCTTGGCCGCGCGGGCCGTACCGGGCGCAACCTCGGTTATTATCCGAGACATGGGTTAGCCATCCTGGTTCCGGCTGGCTCGGCCGTTCACTGGGCCGGCCGTTCCGGGTTTCTTTGTGATCACTTCAACGTTTTGTCGGTGACCTCTTGGACCCGTTTCAAAGCGTCCTCGGGCGAGACTTTGCCGGAGGCCACCCCGGCAAGGGCGTTGTCCAGCGCGTCGGCGACCTCCGGGTGCGCGAAGCGCTGGTTTTCGGCATGCGGCAGGTCATCGATGAAACGGTCGTACAGCTGCTTGACGTTCGGCGTGATGTCGCCCTGGGGTTCAAAGCCGGCGAAGGCCGGAAGGTCATTGAGGTCATTGAGCGCCTGCTGCAGCGCCACCCCCTTAACAAGGGCCGCCAGAAATTTCCAGGCCTGAGGATTTTTGGCTCCGTTCTTGGTGAGGCCGTAACCGATGTCAATGCCGCCAACCGGAGGGCTGGGTTTGCCCCCCGGGGTGAGCGCGGGGAAGTAGAAAAAGTCGAACCCGCTCATATTCTGGATGAAGCGGGAAAGCGGCGGCGGGAACTTGCTTTCTTGCATCCACCAGGAGCCAAGCGCCATCATGCCGATCCGACCTTGAGCAAAGAGTTGTGCGCCGGTCGGGTAGGCCCGCGCGCCTAAAGCGCCTTCCTGGAAGACGCGGTCTTTGAAGAGCTTGCCCCAGGCTTCCATCGCAGCAATCAGGGCGGGTGAAGCCCAGGGGGCTTTCCCGGCTTGCGCTTGCTCAACGAGCCCCGGGGCGAGCTGATTGGCGATCATAAGAAACACGTTCTCGTTCTGCCAACCGTCGGCAGCCCCTTGGTACAGGGGAATGTAACCGTGGTCGCTCAGGCTTTTCGCGGCATTAACCAGCTCTTGATAGGTTTGTGGAACCGTTAATCCAAGTTTTTGGAAGATGTCTTTGTTATACCAAATGGCCAACACCTGACACTCTTGGGGCAAGAGGTAATAGTTAGGGTCGTTGGGCGGGTTACCCATGGTGAGCTGTTTCAAGGCGACCGGAAACATTTGCGCCGTCCAATCGTCACCCCATTCTTTTGCGGCATAAGCGTTCAGGGCGACCAACTGTTCGCGGTACTGCTGGGTGAGCGAACCCGGCTGTAAGCCGATGATATCCGGCAGGCTGTTTGAGGCGGCAGCCGCTTTGAGAGCGGTGAGGTACTCAGGAGAATAGTTGTAGTAGGTGTACTTCACCTTCAGCCCGGGATTTTTCTCCTCAAAAGCTTTGCTGGCTTTGTCCATGGTGCTGGAGATGAACCAGGACCAGACGGTGATTTCGTCGTTTCCGACCCCGTTGGCGCATGGTGCTAACAGGCAGGCTAACCCGCAAAGGGCGACGGCAATACGGTGCATTTTCATCGGGGGAATAATGGGGGGTTGAGTGGGCGTGTTTCGATAGAGGGGGTGATGCGTTCGGAGGGGCGGATCTTTTTAGGCCTCGGCGACGGCCATCAAATCGGTCTGGCAAATTGGTTCGCCAAGCGGCCATACCGCTCAAGCTTTTCGCGGTACCGCCGGTATTTCTTTGGATCGGGTTCGAATCTCTGCCCTGGCCGGATGACGCAGGCAACCGCCGTTTGCGGCGAGTCAAAGACGCCGATTCCGCATCCGGCGATGAGCGCGGCACCCAGGCAAGCGGTATCCTCGACGGCAAGGGTTTCCATTGGCCGGCCAAGAATGTTCGCTTTGATCCGAAGCCAGGCGGGACAACGCGCGCCGCCCCCGCCGCACCGAAAAAGTTTCACGCGTTCGTCAATTTCAGGGACGTGAGCTAAGCCCGCCGCTTGCTCGTAAGTGATCCCTTCGAGAAGCGCTTTGACGACATCCTCAAGCCCCGTTTCGAACGTTAGCCCGATGAGCGCTCCCTTGGCGGCAGGATCATTTCGAACGGATCCGCTTCCCGCAAAAAAGGGGAGCAGCATCAAATCGCCGGGCTGGTCATCCATTCGCTCCGTCAACTTCTCGATGGGCACGGCCGCGGCGCGAA
This sequence comes from Verrucomicrobiota bacterium, assembly GCA_019243005.1. GTDB lineage: Bacteria > Verrucomicrobiota > Verrucomicrobiia > Chthoniobacterales > JAFAMB01 > JAFBAP01. The sequence goes on from JAFAUY010000156.1 coordinate 4,699, forward strand.
CCTTCGAATCGGCGACCCTGACAAACGTTTCGGTAAACCACTCCAGAAGGCGGCCGCCCGTCTGGCTACCGATTAAAGCGAGGTATTTCCCAGACACGACGTGCGGATAGCAGGGGACATTCTTCTCGAGGAGCAAATCCGAAGGATGGTCGAATACCGCCGCGATCACTTCGGTCGTTCCAATCGAGTAAAGCGCGGTCTGCGAATCGACCACACCGGCACCGAATGCGGCACACGCCTGGTCATGGCCCCCCACGACGATCTCGATGCCCGGAGGGAGGCCGAGTTGTCTGGAGGTGGCATCGGGCATCTTTCCGACCACGGTGCCGCTGGGCACAACCGAGGCGAAACGGCTAGCCTCCAGTTCCGCCTGGCACAAAAGCTCTGGAGACCAACGCTTTTGGTGAATGTCGTAGGCCATCGTTCTGGAGGCCATCGACTCGTCAATGGCCGGCTCGACGCCGAGACGCGAGAGGAGGAATTCACCGTAACAATAAAACTTCCGGGTTCGCTCATACAGGTCGGGACGGTGCTCACGCCACCACATGACCTTCGTGAGGGAGGATAAGGAAGTTGGCGGTTGGCCGGTGATCCGGGCAATCTGCAGGTGCCCAAGCGCTTTGCACAAAGGATCCAAGTACGGAGCGCCCCGCGCGTCGGCACTGACGGGACTACGAGCAAGGGGACGTCCATCTTCACCAATGGGGATAACCGCTTCACCTTGCACCGAGATCGCGAGAGCCCTTATTGGTTTGCTACCGCATGCTCGACCAATCCGTTGGAGGCAGGAAGTAACCGCTGTCCAGACTTCTTCCGGGTTTAATTCAAAAAAGCCCGGCGCCGGATGGTGGAGCGCATAGGTTTGATGGGCGCGGGCGAGCGCGCCGGCGGTGGCATCGAATAAGACGGCCTTGGTTCCGCTGGTGCCGACGTCAAC
>JAFAUY010000302.1 GCA_019243005.1 Verrucomicrobiota bacterium
CCGTGGAATTTACTCCCTCCGAAACCGCCGACCCCGCCCACCTGACGTTCAGCGACCTCTCGGTCGACCAAAGCACCTTCTGGTTCGCCGACCTCAAGCTGAACGAGAAGTAACGGGCAACGGGTAACGGGCGCGATTCTGGGGGAGCGCAGCCGATCTCAAGCCGGAGGTCGTCTTCCCGCCGGTCTGCCCTTAATCGGTGTAATCTGCCTAATCTGTGGACGTTTTCTCTTTTCTGCGTTCTCTGCGTGTTCTGCGGATCCGTCGCCCCTGCAGGTCTTCGGTGATGGCGGCAGGCCCGGGTGGGCGGCGGATGATCGTCCTTTTCGGTGGATGCGCCATGGTCGCCGTGTTCCGCCGTGTCCGCCGTGTGACCGTGTGGCTGGAATTGTCTGGGAACGGTGGATCCGCCCGGCACCCATTACCCGCTACTCGTTAACGCGCTACCCGGTACTTTAGTGCTCGACGCGAATGACGGTATCTGCTAAGTGCGTAACCAGGTCGTGTTCGTTCCCCCTGCCGCTCCAAAGCACGCTGCCGGTCGCGCTTTCGCCGGTGCCGGATGCCAACTACCGATCAGCCAACCCCCCTACCAACTCACCAACTAACAACCGGCGAAGATCACCATGAAATACACAGCTAAGGCAATTGCGGCGTCCCTCCTCGGCACGGCGCTGGTGATGGGCGCCGCCGGTATCGGGCGCGCGCAGGAAAAGAAACCCGTCATCGGGCTGGTCATGAAGTCCCTGGCCAATGAGTTCTTCAAGGACATGCAGGAGGGAGCCGTGAAACACGTGCAGGAGCGCGGTGACCTCACCCTGATCCCCGTGGGGATGCATTCAGAAACCGACATCGATACGCAGATCAATGCCGTCGAGAACTTCATCACCCAGAAGGTGGACGCCATCGTGGTGGCGCCGGCCGACTCCCGGGCGCTGGTGCCGCCGCTCGCCCGCGCGATCAAGGCCGGCATCGTCGTGATCAACATCGACGTCGCGCTTGATGAAGCGGCCAAGAAGCAGGCCGGCGTGTCGCTCGCGTTTGTCGGCCCCGACAACCGCGCAGGCGCCAAGATGTCGGGTGACGTGCTTGCCAAGACGCTCGGTCCCAAGGGCAAGGTCGTCATTATCGAAGGCAACCCCGGGGCCGACAACGCGCAGCAGCGCAAGCTCGGGTTTGATGATTCGGTCAAGGACGGGAACCTCGACCTGCTCGAGTCGCGCACCGCGCATTGGGAGACGGAAGAAGCGAACACCGTTTTCTCAAACATGCTCACCGCGCACCCCGACATCCAGGGGGTGATGGCGGCGAACGATTCGATGGCGCTCGGGGTGATCAAGGCGATTGATGCGGCCGGCAAATCGGGACAGATCAAGGTGGTGGGTTTTGATAACATCCCGGCGGTCCAACCCCTGCTTAAAAATGGCAAGCTGCTTGCCACGATCGATCAGTTCGGCAGCCAGATGGCAGCCAACGGGATCGATTACGCCATGAAGGCCCTGAAGGGAGAAAAACTGGAGGGATGGATAAAAACCCCGATCAAGCTGGTGACGTCGAGTGAAGTGAGCGCGCCTCGCTCGGCCTCGGCATCCCGTTGAGGCTCGAAATGGCGCGTGGATTCTGAGCCATTACCGCGCGGCGGCGAGTCCCCTCAGCCGCCGCTCCTCGAGCTGCGAGGGGTGACGAAGCGCTTTCCGGGGGTCACGGCCCTGGCCGGGGTCGATTTTGCCGTCGCCGCGGGCGAGATCCATGCGCTCGTGGGTGAAAACGGCGCCGGCAAATCCACCCTCATCAAACTGCTGTGCGGAACCTACCCTGCCGATGCCGGCGAGATGCATTTGGCCGGTGCGGCTTATCGTCCCCAAACGCCCCTCGATGCCCTCAAAGCCGGGATCCGGGTTGTCTACCAGGAGTTCAACCTTCTCCCGTACCTCTCGGTCGCGGAAAACCTGTTCTTTGACCGCCTGCCGCGGCGCGGCGGCTTATTGCTCGATCGCAAATCCCTGTATGAGCGCTCGACCGCGCTGCTCAAACGGGTCGGCCTTGACGTCGATCCGCGGACCAGCGTTGAGCACCTCGGCGTCGCGCAGCGCCAGTTGCTGGAGATCGGTAAAGCGCTCTCCTCCGCGGGCCGGCTATTGATTCTCGATGAGCCGACCGCAACCCTCACGCCACGGGAGATCGGCCGACTGTTCGAAATTATCCGGAGCGTGCGTGCAGCCGGCGTCGTGGTCATCTTTGTTTCGCACCACCTGAACGAGATTTTCGAGCTCTGTGATGCGGTGACCGTGCTTCGCAACGGACGCCGGATCGCTTCGCTGGCCGTCGCCGGGACGACCCCGCAGGAGATCGTGCATCTGATGGTCGGACACGCCCTGGAAAGGGCGCTGGCCGGCGGCAAGCCGCCCGCAACCCCGGCGTCGTCCGAGGCTGCTCCGGCGCTCCGCGTCCGGAACCTCCGTTTCCGGAATAACCCGCACGGGGTCTCGTTCGATCTGCGGTACGGTGAAATCGTCGGGTTGGCGGGCCTGGTCGGTTCCGGGCGGACCGAGACGCTCCGGGCGATCTTCGGCGCCGACCGGCGTGATGGTGGTGAGATTTATCGCGAGGGCCGCCGGGTCGCCATGGTAACTCCCCGGGAGGCGGTCAGGCACGGCGTCTGCCTGTTGACGGAAAACCGCAAGGAAGAAGGCCTGGTCCTGCCCATGCCCGTGCGCGTCAACTTAACGTTGACCGATCTCACCCAGGTCTCACGGGCGGGCTTGCTCCGCCGCAGGGCGGAGCGGAACGTGACCCAGGCGTGGATTGATGACCTTGACGCGCGGGTGGCTTCGCTCGAGCAACTCGTCCTTAATCTGTCCGGCGGCAACCAGCAGAAGATTGTGATCGCCAAATGGCTCTTTCGCAACGCCGCCGTGCTGATGCTGGATGAACCGACGCGCGGTATTGACGTCGGGGCAAAGGCCGAGATCCATGACCTGCTGCGGCGGCTCGCCCTGCAGGGAAAAGCCATCCTCGTCGTTTCTTCGGAGATCCCCGAGCTTACGGCGCTTTGCGACCGCATCCTCGTGCTCTGGCGTGGCCGGTGCGCCGGTGAAGTCCGGCGCGCCGAGTTTGACGATGAGCGAATCTTGTCGCTTGCATGCGGCGAGCAGCCGGCCGGCCTGCGCGCTCCGGGCCGCCGCGCCAGTCCAGGACCCTCAGATGAACGACCGTGATCGCCCGACCGGAGGCCAAACCGCCCAGGCAATAGAAGCTGCTCCGGGTACGGAGGACCTTGAAAGTAAACGAGCCCGGGCCGGGTTCGCGCGGCGCTTGCTGCGCGAGGCCGGAATCGGCGTTGCGCTCCTTGCCATGATCGCGGTTTTCGCGAGCGCGGCGCCGCACTTCACCGATCAGTCGAACATCACCAACGTCCTCACCCAAATCACCATCAACCTCATCATGGCGACCGGGATGACGTTCGTGATCCTGATCGGCGGCATCGACTTGTCGGTGGGCTCGGTCCTGGCGTTTGCGGCGATGGTGGCGGGCTTGGTGCTCAAGAGTCAGGGGCTGCCGGTTCCGGCCGCGATCACGCTCGCGGTCCTCACGAGCATCGCCGTCGGCATGGCGTGCGGCTTCGCCAACGGGTTCATCGCGAGCTTCTGGGGTGTTCCGTCCTTCATCGTGACGCTCGGGATGCTTAACGTGGCGCGCGGGGCGGCCCTCGAGGTAACCAATGCGCGTACGCTCTTCGAGTTTCCGAATGAATTCAATAACTTCGGGACCGCCACCCTGTTCGGCGCTCCTGCCATCTTTCTGGTTGCCCTGGCACTCGTGCTGATCGGGTGGTGGATACTGACGCAGACGGTTTTCGGCCGCCTCATCTACGCCATCGGCAACAACGAGGAAGCCGTGCGCCTTTCCGGTCACAATACTTTCTTCTATAAGGTGGCTGCGTTTGTCATCTCCGGTCTCACGGTCGGGATCGGCGCGATCATCTATATGGCGCGCCTCACCATCGCCAGCCCGATCCTCGGCAGCGGCTTCGAACTCAACGCCATCGCCGCCGTCATCATCGGGGGTACCAGCCTCAACGGCGGCCGCGGCTCGCTGATCGGTACCTTTCTCGGCGCCTGTCTCATCGGCGTGCTCGCGGATGGCCTGATCCTGATGGGCGTCGGGGATTTTGTCCGGCAGATCATCACCGGCGGCGTCATCATCCTCGCCGTTATTATCGATTCTTACCGGGCAAAACTCGCTGAGCGAACCCGCTAAAATCCTTCAAAACCAAAATCGATCGCTGATAAGTCCCGTTTTCTCGCACTACGCGATGTAAAGGAGAGGGCAATTTTGGTTTTGAAGGATTCTAAGGAGTTGTTTGTATGGTTCGGAGCTGTTTGTTCCCCCTCGTTTACCTGACGCTGTCCCTTGCGTCTCCGGTGTGGGCCCAACCCGCACCGTCTTCTTCCGGTTATCCTACCCGTTCAACGACCGAAAACCTGGCCCTGAAACGTTACGTCGTCGCGGGAGATCGTGCCTACATCGTAGGTACCCAGGACGGCGGCTTTCCCGGGATGGGATTTCATATCAAGGGCCACATGAACGGCGTCTGGTCGCATCCGCTCAAGTTGCTCGATTCCTATGAATTCCTCCTTGGCGGCGTCGCGCTGCCGGCCGTCCAGAAATTTACCTCCGCACCCGGATTTGTCCGGCTCGACTACCCGGTTACCGAGGCCACGTCCGGACTGCAAATCAGCCGGACCGAATTCTCGCCGGACGGTTTGCCGGTGGCTTTGATAGGGCTCGAGATCCAGAACACGACCGCGCAGCCAGTCAGCACCACGCTCACCTTTCAACCCACGAGCGAGATTCTCCCGGCCTACCCTTGGTCCGGCACCACTCCATACACTTCGGATCAGCTGGACCAGAAAGACAACGTCAGTTTCGATCCATTAATCTCCGGATTGTCATTCTCCGAGCCCGGTAAGCCCTGGTACGCCCTCGTGGCCGGGCGGGCCACGAATCGCGGGTCCCAGGACATCGTCCGCTTCGTGGGAGCCGACCTTTCTTCGAATACCGCTAACCTTGGCAAAAAAGCCTCCGGGCGCCTTAACTGGCAGCTCGCCGTCGCCCCACAGTCGGCCGTGAAGCTCTGGCTGGCAGTCGCCGGAACGCACCTCGCCAAATATGAAGCGTACATCGCTCTGTATCTTGGGTTAGCGAACCCGGATCGCTTGCTTGCGGAGAAACTTGACCAGCGGCTGGATGTCCTGCCGCTGAGTAACGCCAGCATCCCCGACGCCACCGTTCAGGCCGCCTACGACTGGGCCAAACTGAACCTCGCCGACATGCGCCGCAAGGTGTTCGGCGCCCAGATCCGCGATACCCAGGAGGGAATGGCTTATCCTTCGCCACTGGCTTATTTTTTCCTCCTCAGCGGCATCGGTGCCGGGTACCCGGATTATCCATGGTTTTTCGGTACCGACGGTTGCTACACCACCTTCCCGCTCGTCGCCGTTGGGCAATGGGAAGCTGCCGAAGATCATCTCCGGACCATCCGCGAAGTCTCGCGGGCCGTGAACGGTTCCACCGGCAAAGTGCTGCATGAGATTGTCACGACCGGTGACATTTACTTCGGCACCAACGCGCAACCGGGTGACACCAACGAAACGGCGGAGTTTGCGACCGCCGTTGCCACGCTCTGGCGTTGGTCGGGCGATAACGCGTTCCGCGACGAAAACTATCAATTCATCAAGGACGGCCTCAATTATATTACGACGCAACTGGTTTCGAATGGAGACGGCTGGCCGGAAGGCGCAGGCATGGTGGAATCCACCGGACTGGGAGCCAAAAAGCTCGACGTCGCCGTGTATACGATCCGGGCCCTGAGGGATCTCGCAGAGATGGCCAGGACCAAAGGCGATCTCGCGACATTCAATTGGGCGGAAGGCCGGGCCCAGGCCCTGGCGGCAAAGTTTGAAGACGATTGGTGGGACCCGAGCCAGGACCTTTATGCCGACTCGCTCGCCCTTAATTTCAAGGTGCCGACCGATCCAAAGGCGGCATTGGGTCCCCAACCCATCAACCAGCTCCAACAACTCTATTGGATCAATGCGACCCCGATGGAAACTAACATCGCCCGCCCTGATCACGCCGCGACTGCATTTACGACGCTGGAAAGCTCGATCTTCACGGGCACTACGGGTTTCTATCAGCAAGGACACGATCCTAATCGTGGAATCAACGGCAGTCGCCAGGCCTCTGCGCTGAACACCTCCGTCATGGCTGTGGCGGAGGCGAACTATGGCCGGATGAGCGAATCGCTGCGCTACGTCACCTTTATCGCTTCGGAACTCGATACCGAACAACCCGGTGCGTTGCCGGAACTGTTTGACAGCCCGGATTACGTCTACTTCGAGGATTTCACGACTCGCGCCATGGTGATGCAGGCTTGGTCGTCGTACGGGATCGAGTGGCCCGTGATTTATCACTTCCTGGGCTTTCGTCCCGACATCCCCGAGCGCGAAATCCGGGTGGTGCCGGAGCTTCCGCCTGGATGGCCGACGCTATCCGTGGACAACCTCCGGGTCGGCGCCGGCACGATGAGCGCGTCGGCGACCCATGACGGCACGCATTACACGACCCAGGCCAGTGCCCCGAGTGGGTTCCGGCTACAGCTCGGTTACGCGTTGCCGCCGGACAGCATCATCACCTCCGTCACCCTCAACGGCCGGAACTCGGCTTACGAAGTCCGCGACACCCACCGTGGACGGGAGGTGATCGTCACGACCAACTCGGGCCCGGGCCTGCGGCTGGACGTGACGACCCAGTAGTGGGTGCCGGGTGTCGGGTAGCGAGTAACGGGTAACCCGTAACGGGTGCCGTTCGGGTCTTCCCGCCGTGGCGCCGCGCGATTGTCTTTGCTGCGGCCGCGGTGTGACGTTGCGCCCGCCGTGTGACCGAGAGACGTAATAGCTGAGGATATGTCTATCCAACCTGTACCGCGGTTTGGGAGCTGCATGCCCCCGT
>JAFAUY010000377.1 GCA_019243005.1 Verrucomicrobiota bacterium
ATATTCGGTTTGTTGGACTCGATGGCGTAACGGCCCAACTGGTCGGCCGGCGCATCAAAGCCCATGTGCTGGCCATAAACCGTAAATGACGCTTCGTAGCCCGCCTCCATCACCGTCTTGCGGACCACCTCGTTGTGGGTGCCGTAAGGAAAGGCAAACACCGAGATCTTAATGCCGAGCTTGTCTTCGAGGATCGCCTTGGATTGGTAAACCTCATTGTGCAGCCACGTCGCGTAATCCTGGCCTCTGGGCGCATGACGCAGGTCACGGTGCGACAACGTATGGCTTTCGATGTCGATCCCGGCATCGCGCATTTCCGCAAGCTGATTCCAGCTGATCGATTTGCCACCGGCACCCACGTAATTGGTGTAGATAAACATCGTGAACGGGTAGCCGTACTCTTTCAGGATTGGCCAGGCGACCGAATAGCCCGAGATATAACCGTCGTCGATGGTGATGACGCAACTCTTGAGCGGAATCGATTTTTCGCTGCGACGCCAGGCCAAAAAATCCTTCATCGGGATGACGCTGATGCCACTGTCTTTCAAGGCCTGCATCTGGGACCTGAAATCCGCTGGTGCAATGGCGAGGCTGTCGCGAGGTTTGTCCTCAAACCGGTGATAGCATAACACCATCACCTTGGCGTTGCGGTCGACCGGCGGCGGGACCGGCCTAGCAGCGGCGATCTGAGCCGCCGGCGTGGAACTGGACGCGACAGAATCCCCGCCTTTTCCGAGATTAGCGGAAGAAGACGCCTTTTTACAACCGGCCACCAACAGAGGTAAGGCCACGATCAATGCGAGAGCACCACGACGCATATGAGAAGTGCCTGCCAGAATAACATGCAAAGGGCTTTTGGAAAGCTTTAGACGAACCAAAATCGAACTTACGCCGGGTCCGGTGGTCGTTCCCCGGTGCGTGCCGCCGAGTGCGCGGATTTCTCGATCCCAAGCTCCTCGAACGTCTCGTCAACGTACCGGAAATGCCGCTCGAGAGAACAGATCTGGTCAATCTCCGCCGGGGTCAGCACCCGGGTAATCTCCGGCTCCCGTTTGACCTCCGTCAAAAAATCGGCGTCACCCTGCCAGGTTCTCATGGCGGCACGCTGGACCGCCTCGTAGGCGGTTTGGCGGGCCAAACCGCGTTCGGCCAGTGCCAGGAGCAAAGTCTGGCTGAAGTACAATCCCCTGGTGAGTTGCAGGTTGTGCTCCATGCGCTCGGGATAGACCTGGAGCCCATCAACGAGCTTGGTCAAGGTCGCGAGCATGTAATCCAGCAGGATGCAGGAGTCCGGCAGGATGATGCGCTCAACGCTGCTGTGGCTGATGTCGCGCTCGTGCCAGAGGGCGACGTTTTCCAGAGCGGCGATCGCGTTGCCACGAACCACGCGGGCTAAACCGCTGAGGCGCTCTCCGGTGATCGGGTTGCGTTTGTGGGGCATCGCCGAACTGCCTTTCTGCCCTGGACTGAAGTACTCCTCGAGCTCCAGGACCTCCGTCCGCTGCAGGTGCCGGAATTCGGTCGCCCAACGGTCGATGCTGGAGGCGATCACGGCCAGGGTGGTGGAGAATTCGGCGTGCCGGTCCCGCTGGATCACCTGCGTCGAGAGTTTGTCGGGTGCGAGGCCGAGGCGCTCGCAAACGTAGCGTTCCACCCGGGGGTCCAGATGGGCGTGCGTCCCGACGGCACCGCTCAGTTTGCCCACGGCCACGGTTTTGCGTGCGTTTAACAGGCGTACTTCGGCCCGGTGAAACTCGTCGAACATCACCGCCATCTTCAGACCGAAAGTGATCGGCTCGGCATGGATTCCATGACTCCGGCCGATCATCGGCGCGCGCCTGTAGCGGAGCGCCTGCTTGGCGACCTGCGTCCGCAGCGCCGCTAGCTCGTTCAGCAACAAATCGGCCGATTCGGTCAGCTGAACCGCCAGCGCGGTATCCAGAATGTCGGACGAAGTCAGCCCGAAATGAATCCAGCGCGCCTCCGGCCCGACGTACTCGGCGACGTTCTCAAGAAAAGCGATAACGTCGTGATTGGTGCGCCGTTCGATTTCCTGGACCTCGGAAATCGAGAATCTGCCTTTCTCGCGAATGGCCACCGCTTCGGCCTTCGAAATCAGACCGATTTCCGCCATCCCCTCGCACGCGAGGGTCTCGATTTCCAGCCAGATGCCGAACCGGCGTTCGTCGGCCCAGACCGCACGCATCGATGGGCGCGAATAACGAGGAATCACTCGCCCAACGTAGCGAGCCGCCCCGGCTTGAAAAGGATTTTCTAGACCGGCCCCGCCCGGGGGCGGCGCAACCCCTCTCAAGCCGGGTGGCTGCCGGACCTAACCATACCGAAGGGGTTAATCACGCAATCACGCAGCCGCAGGCATCGGCCTACCGGACCCGGGCCCGGATCTTGCGGCCGTTGTTCATCAGCCGGACTTGGCCGGAAGCCAGCAGGTCCGCCACCGTCGCCACCGTTTCTTCCTGCGTTTTCGCGCACGAACTCACCGCCAAAATCAAATCCCCTAAACTCAAAGGCCGATTTGTCACCTTGTGTCTTTTCATACTTTCCTTAGTTCTGAAATTCCGTACCCATGGCGCACAGGTCATGCCTGCTGTCCTTGAACAATACGTCCGTCGTCTTAGACCGGAATACGGCAGATCCCGTTTAAACTTCGCATTGCGGAGAGTGGCCATTCGACCCCAAAACCTCAATCACGCATAAGGCGCTCAGGGAACATCCTGATAAGCTCGAATTCCGGTGGCCCCCAAACTTTGGGGTTGCTCGACGACGCATCTTAACCAAAGGTGGGGCCGAATTTTCGTTTTATGGCTTGGCTGCACCGGATCGTTGACATCGTTCTTCACACCAACCTCTACCTCGCCCAATTCGTTGAGCAGTTCGGGTCCTGGATTTACGTTTTGCTCTTCACCATCGTCTTCTGCGAGACCGGGCTGGTGGTGACCCCGTTTTTGCCGGGCGATGCCCTGCTGTTCTCGGTGGGCGCCCTCGCGGCGACGGGTGCAAATCTGAATCTGGTTTTAGTGCTTTTCGTCCTGATCCTCGCCGCCTGGTCAGGTAATACGGTCAATTATTGCATCGGCGCCGCTCTCGGCCACCGGTTGTTCACCAACCCGGAAAGCCGAATTTTTAATCGCAAGCATCTCGAACGCACCCACGCCTTTTACGAACGCCACGGCGCAAAGACCATCATCCTGACGCGCTACCTCCCGATCCTGCGCAC
>JAFAUY010000357.1 GCA_019243005.1 Verrucomicrobiota bacterium
GACAACATGAGCACAGCCATCGGCGCCGGCCTTCGCTATAACCTGCCCATCGGCCCGTTGCGGGTCGATTACGGGATCAACCCGAATCCGCGCTACCGCCCCCTGTCGCGAACCCGGGATGATTTCGGGGCTTTCCAACTCAGCTTCGGCTTCGCCTTCTAACCGAAGCGGCCCGAGATGTAATCCTCAGTCTGTTTCTGGCTGGGGTTACTGAAGAGCTTATCGGTGCGGTCGAACTCAATCAGGCGCCCCAGATAGAAGAACGCGGTCATATCCGAAACCCGGGCCGCCTGCTGCATGTTGTGCGTGACGATCACGATCGTGAACCGGTCCGTCAGCGTACAGATGAGGTCTTCCACCTTGGCCGTCGCGATCGGGTCGAGCGCCGAGCACGGTTCATCCATCAAAATCACCTCAGGCTGGACCGCAACGGCACGGGCGATGCACAGGCGCTGCTGTTGGCCGCCTGAGAGGCCAAGCGCGCTGGTGTGAAGCCGGTCCTTCACTTCGTCCCAGAGCGCGGCCCCCTGCAGGCTGCGTTCGACCGTTTCGTCGATAACGCGTTTATCACGGATTCCGGAGATACGCAGCCCGTAGGCGATGTTTTCGTAAATGGACTTCGGAAAGGGATTCGACTTTTGGAACACCATGCCGACGCGCCTGCGCAACTCGATGACGTCGACGGCCGGGTCGTTAATGTCCGTCTCCTGAATCCGGATCAAGCCTGCAGTGACCTCCGCATGATCGATGAGATCGTTCATCCGGTTGAAACAGCGCAGCAACGTCGATTTGCCGCACCCGGACGGCCCGATGAAAGCCGTTACCTTTCGCTCCGGGATCTTAAGGGTGACGCCATGGAGGGCCTTGGATGGCCCGTAATGAAAATCCAGGCCCTCAACATCGATCATGACCTTATCGGTGGAACCGGTCGACATCGCCGGGGTCGTCACCGGCCCGGGTTTTGCGTTTCCGGTTCCGGTCGCTCTTTGGGCAGTTCGCGTATCATCCATAGGTGCGGCACCTGGTTTAATGTCAGCCTAGGCCAAACGTGCCTATCCTGACACCATTCGCTTACGGCTTCGCGAGAGGACTTGCAACCTTCCCTCCCGGCCGGGTTAATGCCACAAATGCCACAAGCGGAAAAATGCCACCAATGAAGAAGGCCAACGCTGCCCGGCTATCGTTGAATCTGTGTAATCTGTGGATCTGTTTAATCCGTGGATTCTGCGTTCTCTGCGTGTTCTGCGGATGTTTTCAGAACGCTTCGGGGAGGAAGTGTGCGAGCGCTTCGACGACGCCGTAGCCGTGTGCACCCTCGGCGACGTACCCGTCACCTGCGCTTACGACGCCTTTCACCTCCGCGACGCTGTTGGCCGGGCAGGCCAGCCAACGCGCGCAGCTTCGTTTGAGCATCGGCAGATCATTAAAATTATCGCCGGCTGCGAACGTTTCCTCGGGTCCGATCGTGAGCACCCGTTGCAACTCGTTGAGGACGCTGCCCTTGTCGTAGGCACGGTGGCAAAACCGGAGGTAGATGCTGTTTCGCTGGCTCGAAAAATCCGGGCAGCACGCCTGTCGGCCAGCGATAAACCGCTGGATGCGGTCCATTTCCTCTCCCGTCTTGGCCACCACCCCGACCAACAAACCGTCCTCATAATAGGGCCGCGCCTCGGTATCGCGCTCCACAAAACGACGAATTTCCTCGAGCAGGGGCTCCGCCTCACGAAAAAGATCGTCGTGCGCCTCACGGCACCGGCCGTTCCACCCGCCGACGTCCGACCAGTGCCGTCCTTCCCACCGGTATACCTCGCGTTCGGCCGTCAGCGCATAATCCGGTACGAATGGAAAGATGCGCAACGCCTGGTCAACCAACGGCACCGTCCGGCCCGTATTCAGGGCGATAAGCACGCCCCGGCGGCGGAGATGCTCCAGGCTGTCGATCAGCCCGGAAGCGATTTCCGGTTGAGTTCCGTTCCACGGCCCGATGAGGGTGCCGTCGAAATCCAAGCTCAGCAGTTTGATGCCGTTCATGTGACTTTCACAACCTCGCCGGGCCGGAACAGGCGCGCCCGGCCCACCGTTGATCACCGGGGCGACAGGCCCGAGACCGCGTCGAAGATTCCATTTACGATTGAGTACGCGATCAGGCCGACCATGCCGGCCATCACGAAAATGATCACGGGCTGAACCAGGGCGGTAAGCCGTTGGATACGAAGGTTGAGTTCTTTATCGTAGCGGCGACCGACCTTATCGAGCGCTTTGGCCAGGTCGCCGGTTTGCTCGCCCACGGTGACCATGTCGATGAAAAGCGGCGGGAAGCTGCCGATCCGTTGGAGCGCGCGCGAAAGCGAGCCGCCCTCGCCGACGATCTCCACCACTTGGTTCATCTGCCCGCGCAGGTACAGGTTACCGGTGGCATTGTTCATCAACCGGAGCGCGGTCAACAACGGAATCCCGTTCGCGATCAGGTTGGCCATGGTTTGGGAGAACTGCGTGTAGAAACGGCCTTTAAGCACGGCGCCGAACAGCGGAAGCTGCAATTGGGTCCGGTGCCACCAGGCTTTACCCGGCCGGGTGCGGATGTATTGGTGAAAGCCGACGATGACCGCCACCGCGCCGCCGAGCATCAACCACCAGTAGTGCGAAAAAAACGCGCTCGTCTGGATCAGCAGTCGCGTAACCAGCGGCAGTTCCTTACCCGTTTTCTCAAACAGGGTCGTCAGCTGCGGCACGAGGTAAGTCATGAACAAAAAAATCAGGCCGACCCCCAGGACAAAGATGAGGGCCGGGTAAATCAGCGCCGAGACCACTTTTTTCTGCAGGTCATCAATCGTGACCAGGAAACTGGCCTGCCGTTTAAGCAACTGCGGCAGCGAACCGCTGATCTCGCCGGCAGCGACCAGGTTGCAGTAAAGGTCACCGAAATTCGGCGACACCTGCCGCAAGGCACTGGAGAGGCTGCTCCCCTCACGCACCTGGTGCCGCAGCGCCGCCGCCACGTTTTTGATGCTGGAAAGCTCCTTTCGATTTTCCATCACCCGGAGCGCAGGCTCCAGTTGCAGGCCGGCATCGAGCAGGTCGCTCATCTCTTCGGTAAACAAGATGATCTGGCTTCGCGACAGCCGGATGCCGCGCACGGGCGCCGGCGCGGCGGTGTTTTGGTCGGGCACCGGTTTGGCGAAAGGTCGGGTTCCGTTTGCGGATACGGCTGCGGCTGACTCGGCCGCTTCAAGGCGGACGGGCTGGAGCCGCTGGCGGTCCAGCTTGCGAAAAGCGTCGGACCGATCTTTGGCTTCGACTTCGCCGGTGAGGCGGCGCCCGTCGTGACTCATCGCGATGTAGTGAAAAACGGCCATGGCCTGAAACCTATTCCTCCGCCATTTCCAGGTCGGAGGCCGTCACGCGGACCACTTCCTCGACCGTGGTGAGACCGGCGATCGCCTTTGACCATCCGTAAGGGCGCAGGGGCACCATGCCTTCCTCGATGGCCACTTGTCGCAGCACGGAGGCCGGCCGGTTTTGGGTGATCAAATCCTGCATCTGCTGGGAAATGACGCAAATTTCAAAGATGGCCGCCCGGCCCTCGTAACCGGTATGGCGGCAATGGTCACAACCGACGGCGCCCAGCAACTTGCCCGCGTGCTCCGCCGGGAACCCGATCTGGCGGAGGTAACCCGGCGAATGTTCCACCGGCTTTTTACAGCGGGCGCAGAGGACCCGGACCAAACGTTGGGCGATAAAGGCGCGTACCGAATTGGCGACCAGAAAAGGCTCGACGCCCATGTCGACCAGGCGGGTAATGCCGCCGATGGCATCATTGGTGTGCAGGGTGCTGAACACCAGGTGGCCGGTAAGTGCGCCGCGAATGGCGATCTCAGCGGTCTCGCGGTCGCGCATTTCCCCGACCATGATGACGTTCGGGTCGCCGCGCAGGATGCTGCGCAGGCCATTGGCAAAGGTCAGGTCGATTTCCGGTTTTACCGCGATCTGGATGACGCCCGGCAGCTTGTACTCCACCGGATCTTCGATCGTAACGATGCGGCGTTCCTTTGTATTGAGACTGGAAAGGAACGTGTACAGGGAAGTGCTTTTGCCGCACCCGGTCGGCCCGGTCAGCAGAATAATCCCGTTCGGCATCGCCAGCAGGCTGCGGATGCGCGTCTGGGCTTCGGCATCCAAACCGAGCCGCTCGAAGGTGAACCGTTCCTGGCCGAGAAGACGCAAACTCACGCTTTCACCGGCCACGGAGGGAATGGTGGCGACGCGAACGTCGATCGGTTTGCCTTCCAATTCCAGGTTGATGCGCCCGTCCTGGGGCAAACGGCGCTCGGCAATATCAAGGTGCGCCATGATTTTAAGCCGCGATATGACCGACGACTGCAGAACCTTGATGTTGGGCGGCACGGGCACCTCATGCAGCACGCCGTCAATCCGGTACCGGATCCGGAGGTCGTCGGCCATCGGTTCGACGTGGATATCGGTCGCGCGCTGATCAAGCGCTTCGCGCAGGATCTGGTTAACGAATTTAACGACCGATGCTTCCGAGTCTTCCAGGTCAAGGACGTTGGTTTCCTGCTTGACCTCCGAGCCGTCGTCCACACCGGTCCGCCCCTCCAGGAGCGCTTCAAAAGTTTCCGCACCGATACCGTAGCCCTGGCGCAATGCCTGCAAAAGCTGGGTACGAGTCGACATCACGTAAAAGATCCGTTCCGGCAACGTGGAAGGGAGCGTCTGCCGGGCCAGCAAATCGAACGGGTCGTAGATGGCAATCCAGATGCCGTCCTCATTGAGTTGCAACGGCACGACGTGGTGGCGAAGGGCGATCCTGGCCGGAACTTTCTCGCGAAGCGGTGCGGCTACCGTGGTGATCGGCTCGTTCCACCACGGAATTTCGAGCCAGCCGGCTAATCCTCGGAGGAACTCCTGTTCATCGACGAGCTTGCTGTCGAGGATCGCGCGTACAAACGATTTCTGGTCTTCAAACGCCTGCTGGGCTACCTCGTGGAAACGAGTGGAATCCGTACAGTGGCTGGCGTGAGCGATTTCTGAGAGCGATTCGAGTAAAGGCATGCCGGAAAGCGGCTCAAGATTAGTCTACGTCACGGCGGAGCGCTAGCCTGCATCGCCCACAAATTCCTAGATAATCCCCCATGGATTGGCAGGCGATGCAGGCTCTGGCAGCGGAACTCTCCGGCTACGCCGGAAAATTCCGCTGCTTTTTTGGAGAGGAGAGTTAAGAACAGTTTGTTTGGATCCCTCGATTTCAAGAGCATTGGCGACGCGTCACGCGCGACCCGCCGCGGTATACAGGGCGCGACGCATTTCGGCTTCCGGCACCGGTTCCCCAAACCAATGGCGGAAGGCGGCCGCTCCCTGGTAGAGTAACATGGCCAGCCCGTCGACGGCAACGATTCCGCGGCGGCGGGCCCAGGCTACCACCGGCGTCAGGTCACGCCGGTAGACCATGTCGAAAACGCGGTGATCCCCCTGCAGCCAGCCCGGGTCCCACCCCAGCGGGGTTCCGTCGAGCCCGAGCGAAGAAGCGTTGATCAGCAAACGTGATTCCGCCACCGCCCGCGGTAAGCCGTCCCAGCCATAGAGCCGGAGATCGGTCAGGCCGGCCAGCGCCGCCCGCAGCGGTGCCAGCTTTTCAGGGGTCCGATTCACCAGCGCCAACGCGGGCACGCCGATGCGAGCCAGGTAGCGTGCCGCCGAGCTGCCGGCGCCGCCGCCAGCTCCGATGATGGCTACGGAGGTAAGCTTCCAGTTTGTCCCGAAGACTTCATCCAAAGCCCGGTGCAGGCCTATGGCGTCGGTATTGAACCCGGCCAGCCTTCCCTGGCGGCAAACCACGGTGTTGATGGCATTGAGCCATCGCGCATCCTCATCGACCTCCTCGACCAGGTTCAACGCCGCGAGCTTGAGCGGCAGGGTCAGGTTCCAACCGAGGAACCGCTCGCGCAGGTGCCGGAAGGCTTCGGCCAGCTCGGCTTCGCTCACCCGCAAACGGCCGTACCGGTGAGCCAGGCCCCGTGCGGCGAGCGCGGCATTCTGCATGACGGGAGAAAGCGAATGCTCGATCGGGTCACCCAGAACGGCTAAGCCGACCCCGGGTTCGAGCGAACCGACCTGTTCCAAAAACCTGTTCAAACCTGCTCCCTGGAAAACCGCCCGATGGTGCGCTCCAGCCTCGACAATACCCGGTCCCGCCCGAGGACCTCGAGCATATGGTACAAACTTGGCCCGATCGCTCGCCCGCTCACGGCGACCCGGGCCGGGTGAATGAACTCTCCCGCCTTCAACCCCGCCTTGGCCGCCACACTTTTCAGGCCGGCCTCGAGCGCGTCAGCCCTCCAATCCGGAATTTGCCGGAACGCTTCCGCCAGTTGCACCAGGCGATCCAAGGCGCCGGGCTTGCCCAGCGCCTTGGCCACGGCGGCCGGGTCGTAGGAATAATGGTCCGTAAAAAAGTAATTCACCCATTCCGGAACCTCCCCGAACAGCTTCACCCGCTCCCGCACGAGTACGAGCACTTGCAGAAGGTATGCCGTATCCGGCGTCTTGATGTTCGCGGCTCTGAGAAACGGCAGGCTGAGCTCGCAGAAACGCTCCAGGGACATTTGGCGCATGTACTGGCCGTTGAGCCAAAGACATTTGTTCAGGTCAAACGCCGCATTACGCCGGTTGATCTTATTTAGATCAAAGAGGGCGATGACTTCCTCGATCGGGATCATTTCACGATTGTCCTTGGGAGACCAACCCAGCAGGCAGAGGTAATTGCGCACCGCCTCGGGCGCATAACCCGCTTCGATGTAGCTGCCGACGCTCGCGCCTTCGTCCCGCTTGCTCATCTTCGATCCGTCCTGGTTCAGGATCAACGGGAGATGCGCGAACCGCGGCGGCTCGTGCTCGAAAGCCTGGTAGAGCTCGATGTGCTTGGCGGTGTTGCTGAGGTGGTCTTCGCCCCGGATCACGTGAGAAATCCGCATCTCGATGTCATCGACCACGTTGGCAAAATGGAAAATCCAGGAGCCGTCCGGCCGCCGGATGGTCATGTCGGGTTCCAGACTGCGGTCGAATTCAACCCGGCCGCAAATTTCATCGTCGACGACCACCGGCCGCCGCGGAGACCGGAATCGCACCGCGCCCTCGTCCTCGTAAACGAGGCCTTGCCGTTGGAGCACCTTCAGGTAACGATGATAAATGTCGTTGCGCTCGGTTTGATGATACGGGCCGAACGGACCGCCCTTGTCGCCGCCCTCATCCCATTCCAAGCCCAGCCACCGCAGACCGTCGTAAATGATCTGCACGGCAGTTTCCTTTTCACGGCTTTTGTCGGTGTCCTCGATGCGTAAAACGAAGACGCCGCCGTGATGGCGTGCAAAAAGCCAGTTGAAGAGTGCAGTGCGAGCCCCCCCCACGTGCAGGTAACCAGTCGGCGAAGGTGCAAAGCGAACGCGAACAGGACGACTCATGGCGAACTACTGATCCAGCTTGCGAGGGCTGCAACCGGAAAGTTCGCACGCGGCGGTCACGGCGCCACACCACGGTCACAGCGGAGAGAGAAATCACACGGCGCCACGGCGGAATGCGGCGACCACGGCGGGAACAGAGTTCGAAGTTCGGAGCTGCCTCCTGAAGGCTGGCTGTGGGTGTCGAGGCCGGTCTTCAAAAGTAAGTACTCTTCCCGCCGTGGTCGCCGCGTTTCGCCGTGGCGCCGTGTAATGCTTTTCGATGCGGTGCCCGCCTTGTGACACAACTTCTAGGTTGCCCCCTCTCCGATTTCGAAGGAGGTTGCCGTCCCATGAATCGCATTGTCGGCCTGGAAACGGAGTACGGGTGCCTCATCTCAGAAGATCAGGCGCAAAGCCAGGCAGACGCCTGGCCCGTTAAAACCAAAAACTATCTGTTTCGCAAATGTAAGGTCGGCGCCATCGATCTGCACTACCGGGATTACGAAGAACCGCCGGGCAACGGCGGTTTTTTGCTGAATGGCGGACGGCTGTACCTCGACATGGGTCACTTGGAATATTCGTCGCCCGAATGCCTCAATTTGAGGGATTTGGTCGCTTACGACCTTGCGGGTGACCAACTCCTCCAGCGGGGGTTAAGGGAAATGAACGCGGCCGGCCAGGTCTCCTTTTTAAAAAACAACATCGACCATCACACCGGCGCGACGTTCGGTTGTCACGAAAATTACCTGATGCGGCGCGAGGCGCAGTTCACCCCGGAGATCCTTTCTTCGTTGCTGGCGTTTTTGGCGACGCGCCAGATCTTTACCGGGGCTGGCAGGGTCGGGCAGGCAAACCCGCTGGCGTTCGATTTCGAGGTGCCGGACCGTCCCGGCCACGTGCCGTTCCAGATCAGCCAGCGGGCGGACCATATCGTTAATGACATTTACCAGTGGGTTCAATTTAACCGCGCGATCATCAACGCCCGCGACGAACCGCTCGCCGATTACCGCAAGTACCGGCGGTTGCACCTGCTGATCGGCGATTCCAACATGAGCCCGTTCGCGACCGCGTTGAAGGTCGGGACCACCGTTTGCATACTCACGTTACTGGAGGAGGATCTGCTGCCGCGCGGGCTGGGGCTGCGGGATGCCGTGCTGGCCACTCGCGAGATCTCCCGCGATCCGGAAGGCAAGTGGCTGGTGGAAATGGATGATGGGTCCCGCCAGGATGCGCTCGACATTCAATACCAGTTCCTGGAACAGGCCTACCATTACCTGGCCGGCCAGGATGAAGAAACCGACTGGCTTCTGGAGAGCTGGGGATTTACGCTGGATGCGATCCGCAACAAGCCCGAACTGTTGATCGGCGGCGTCGACTGGATCTCGAAACGGTGGCTCCTGACGATGTTTATGGAGGAGCAGGATCTAACGTGGAATGATCCCTGGTTGCAGAGCCTTGACCTCGAATACCACAACATCAACCCGGAACGAGGCCTTTTCTACGCGTTGAAGCCGGCCAAGGCTATCGGCGAGTTCAACGCCAGCGTCCGGCGCGATGACGCGATCTCCGTGCCGCCGGCCAATACGCGTGCCGCCGGCCGATCCCAGGCCGTACAGACATTCCAGCAACGCGATCTGCCGTACATCATTAATTGGGATTCGGTGGCCTTGGAAGGGCAGGATTATCTGCCCATGCCTGATCCGTTCAAAACTTACGTGGATGAGGTCGACTTTTTCCTGAAGTAAGTTTTTTTGTCGATTATGCACTCCCCTTCTTGTCTGCCGGCTCGAGCCGGCCTGCCGGGCAAATGGAAGTCTCAGGTCCTCGCAGCGGCCCTTCTGACCTTCTTCTGCATTTTGCAGGTGCAGGCCCAGGTATTAAATTGGCAAACCGACTTCGCGCGGGCAAAAGCCGCGGCCACCGAGTCGAGGCGCTTCATGCTCCTCGATTTCACCGGCTCCGACTGGTGCCCGTGGTGCATCCGGATGGATAAAGAAGTTTTTGAACGGCCGGCTTTTGCCGATTTCGCGGCCAAACACCTGGTGCTGGTGAAGTTGGACTTTCCGCGGGGTAAACCTCAACCACCGGCCGAAAAGGTTCAGAACGAGCAGCTCGCGCAAAAATTCAAGATTCAGGGTTATCCGACGTACGTGCTCCTGGATACGGCCGGCAACGAGGTCCGGCGGCAGGAGGGGTACCTGCCGGGCGGTCCGGTGGAGTTCATCCGGTGGCTCGGCCTGCCAAGCCCGGTTTCAGCCGGGGTTCGATGACCTCGCGAGCATCGTCGCGTTGCGCCATGATCAGAACTTCGCCTGCGCTGCTGACGGATCTGTACGAGCTCACCATGGGTTATGGCTACTGGAAAGAGGGGATGAGCGATGACGAGGCCATCTTTCACCTCTCGTTCCGGAACCAACCATTTGGGGGTGGGTACACGGTCGCCTGCGGTCTCCAGGATGTGATGGATTACCTGGAGCAATTTCGTTTCGACCAGAGTGACCTCGAATACCTGGAATCCCTTACCGGTGCGGACGGTCAGTCCCTTTTTTCGCCGGATTTTCTCGAGTACCTGAGCCGGCTCGAGTTCGCCTGCGACGTGGAAGCCGTTCCGGAGGGAACGGTGGTTTTTCCGCACGAACCGCTTCTCCAGGTCAAGGGTCCCCTGGTGCAGGCCCAGCTCTTTGAGACCGCGCTGCTGAACATCATCAACTTTCAGACGTTGATCGCCACCAAAGCCGCCCGGGTCTGTGTCGCGGCCAAGGGCGCGCCCGTACTGGAATTCGGCTTGCGGCGCGCCCAAGGTCCCGATGGCGCGCTTGCCGCCAGCCGGGCCGCCTACATCGGAGGCTGCTCGGCGACCTCAAATGTGCTGGCCGGAAAGGTGTTCCAGATTCCCGTGCGCGGCACCCACGCGCATAGCTGGGTCATGTCGTTTGCCGATGAGTTGGCGAGTTTTGAGGCTTTTGCCGTTTCCATGCCGGGCAACTGCGTGCTTCTCGTCGATACTTATAACAGCCTGCAAGGCGTCCGGCATGCCATCGAGGTCGGGCGCTCGCTCCGGAAACGGGGCAAGGATTTGCTCGCGATCCGGCTCGATTCGGGCGACCTGGCCTACCTCAGCGTAGCCGCGCGCCGGATGCTGGATGAATCCGGCTTTCAAACCACCCGCATCCTGGCCAGTAACGACCTGGATGAGTACATCATCAGCAGCCTGCACGAACAGGGTGCCCGGAACGACATCTGGGCGGTCGGCACCAAGCTGGTGACCGCCTACGACCAACCGGCCCTCGGCGGGGTGTACAAGCTCAGCGCTAACCGGAAAAAGGACGGGCCCTGGCAGTACAAGGTCAAACTGTCTGAACAGGTGGCCAAGGTTTCAACTCCCGGCCGGCTCCAGGTCCGGCGTTTCTCTTCCCGAGGCACTTACACGGCTGATCTGATCTTTGACCAACTCAGAGGCGTCGAGCCCTCGCGCACGATGGTGGACCCGGCGGACGTCACCATTCGCCGCCGAATCCCAAAAGAGGCTGAATACCGTGACCTGTTGGTGCCGATCTTTCAGGCGGGTCGCAGGGTATACCAGTCGCCCAGCATCCACGAGATGCAGGCGATCGCGCACGACGAACTCGACAAGCTCTACGCCGGCGTAAAACGTTTACTCAACCCGCACCTTTATCCGGTCGGGCTGGAAGCCGGACTGCACGAATTGAAAACGCAGCTCGTGACCGATCTCCGGGCCTCGGAGGTGATCGACTTACAGTGACAACGCCACAACTGCCGCAAGCGGAAAAACGCCGCAAATACACCGGTTTTTAATTTGCTTGAGCCATCCTTCGGCGTAGCGATCGGAAGCCTTGGACAGCGGGGCGTGGAGCTCCGGCACGGATGGAATGCCTGCGTCGCCGAGGCGGTATTCTTCTTTGATCCCGTCGGCAATCGCGGCCGCGACGCGCTCGCGGAAGGCCGGACTGGCCGCCCGGCGATTGTCGTCCGGGTTGGTCAGGTACGCGCATTCGACTAAGACGCATGGGATTTCGGGGTTGCGCGTCAGCCGCAGGCGCCGGCGGATCACCCCGCCGTAAGCTTGGCCCGCCTCGGAGACGACCGCGCGCTCAATCCGGGTTGCCAATCCATGGCTGTCGGCGCGCCAGAAGTAAGTTTCCACCCCGTGTGCGCTTGGGTTACCGGTCGCGTTATAGTGAATGCTTACCAGGATCGTCCCGGCGCCGCGACGATTTGCCATCGCGACGCGGTCATCCAGTTCGATGAACCGGTCGTCGTTGCGCGTCATGGCGACCCGGAAACCGGCTTTTTGCACCCGGATTTGGAGTCGTCGCGCCGTATCCAACGTTAGATCTTTTTCGCGCAGGGCGTTCGGCATGCGCGAGCCGCTTGTGCCCCCATTGTCCTTTCCGCCATGACCCGGGTCGATGAGGATGGTACTGAAGTTTCCCCGCGCCAGGCGCGGGTTGGGCGTCCCGATCTCACTGCAGGCAGCCAAACCTAAAACGAAGATTCCTAATAACCGGCGGGCGTCCCGAAAACGTGTAAACACGGCGGAATGTAGCACCCAACTTCAAGCTTGAAAGCCGGCGTTGTTTTGCCATTTGAACGCGGTCCTGGTAAGGTGAGTTCGCCGAGGCATGTCGTGCCGGGAAACGGCCACACCCTTTGCAAATCGCCATGAATACGACCGTTCCGGCCTTGCTGGTGGTTGATGTGCAACGTGATTTTCTGCCGGGTGGCGCCCTGGCGGTGCCGCACGGGGATGAGGTGGTTGAAGTGATCAACCGGATTGAATCGCTTTACGACGTTATCCTGGCAACGCAGGACTGGCACCCTGCCGACCATTGCAGCTTCGCCGCCAATCACCCGTCGCATTCTCCTGGAGAAGTAATCGACCTCGGCGGGGTCCCCCAGATCCTTTGGCCAACCCATTGCGTGCAAGGCTCGGCGGGGGCCGCTTTTGCTCAGGGCTTAAAGGTCGATCGGTTTCAGAAAGTGTTTCATAAAGGCACCGATCCGGCCGTCGACAGCTATAGCGCGTTCTTCGACAATGCGCGCCGGCGCTCGACCGGCTTGGGGGAGTACCTCAAAGCGCACAACCTGGCGGACATTCACGTTTGTGGTTTAGCGACCGACTACTGCGTGGTTTGGTCGGTCCTGGACGCGCTGGACCTCGGCTTCAGCGTTACCGTCGTTCGCGATGCGTGCCGCGGCATCGACCTGCAGCCGGGAGATTCCGATCGGGCCCTGGCGAAGGCGGCGGCCGCTGGCGCGCGGCTGGTAACCTCTGCCGAATTGGGGCGCGCCGCGTAAATGCGGTTCCCGACCGGGTCAGTGATCTTCCGGCCGCCGTTAAAGGTTGGCCCCCAAAAAAACAGGGCCCCGGGTTCCTGTTGGGGGAACCCGGGGCCCATCGGTTCTGGCGACGGCCTACTCTCGCGCCGCCTCGCGCGGCACTACCATCGGGGCTGCGGCGTTTCACGGCCGTGTTCGGGATGGGGACGGGTGGGGCCAC